>CACZRG010000051.1 GCA_902783485.1 uncultured Elusimicrobium sp. | reverse complement strand
GTTCTGTCCTTCAGTTCAGAGGCAGAGAAAATAATGAAAAAAAACAATGACAGGCAGCATAATCCGGACAATATCTTAAAAAACTTTGGTGTAACACCTTTTGCCTGAACTGTTTCACTGGCAAGCCTGTTAGAAAAATATATAAACAGTATGGAGAAAAAAATTCCGGAAATCAGAATACATACAGCCGGCCCCGGATGTCTGAAAATAATACATACAAAAGAAGAAGCCAGAAAGGCATTGAAAAAAAGCAGGACTATTTTAAATATGTTTTTTGTAAAAAAAAGCAGCAGAACCGACACAACTGCCGAAAAAGAAAACAGATAAAAAAGAGTAAGCCTTATCATAAATCCGGAAAAACTTCATAGATATTATAATAATATACGGACTTAATGTAAAAGGGCCTTAAGGGCATTGACAGCAGAGGAGTTCATATGTGCATCCAGCAGTGCCTGCCGTATTCCCCGCAGTCTTGTTTTTTCTTTCCAGTGAGGACCGTCTTTTTTTATCAGCGCTTCCTGAATTTCAGAGGCAAAACGGAATATTTCTTCGGGACATGCCTCTTTTCTCTGGTATGTACCTGCCCCTAATTCCATATCCGAAAGCTCATATGCGGTTATTGCTACAGCCTGTCCAAGATTAATGGAAGGCTGCCGTGGGTGTGAAGGGATACATACTATATAATTGCAGTATCCAAGTTCTTCTTTTGTAAGACCGTGCCTCTCACAGCCGAAAACAATGCCCGGTGCGGTGTACTTTTTTTCATTTATAAACGCCCGCAGTTCAGGCAGGGAAATCACCTGTCTTTCTGGTACCTGATAATGCAGTGATGATGTACCGAAAACGACATCACATCCGGCTACAGCTTCAGGGAGTGTACCTGAAAAAAAAGCCCTTTCAAGCACAAAAGAGGAATCCACGGCAGATACAGAAGCTTCCGCCAGCCACTCTTTTTTCGCTTTCTCATAGTCATTTTTAAAAACATTGACCAGAACAAGCGAAGTGAAACCGAAATTTGCAAGGGCCCTTGCCGCTGCGCCGATATTATAGGGGTTTGCCGCATCGGCAAGAATAAATCTTATTCCCTCCATTTCAGGTTATTTCCCGCTGAGGATTTCTTTCTTCGTAAGTTTATGCGTCTGAAAAAAGAGCATACCCTGATGTGCAGCGGCCTGCTGAGCCGCCTTCAGGGATTTGCCCTGTCCGAGGCCAAGAGTTCTTTCACCAAGATAAACACGTACCTTGAATGTTTTATCATGCTCAGGTCCTGAAGCTTCAAGTGTTTCATACAGAGGCACAATCTTGTATTTTTTCTGTACCATCTGCTGAAGTTGTGTTTTTGAGTCTTCCGGTATATCTGCCGGACTCTGATTTCTCAGCCATTCAAGAATAATTTTAGAGGCTGGTTCAATTCCGCCGTCCAGATACACAGCGCCAAGCACCGCTTCCATGGCATTTGCAAGATTGTTTTTGCGGTTTACTCCGCCACTTAGTATTTCTCCTGTGCCAAACCGCATATACAGTCCCAGCTGAAGCTGTGACGCCCATTCCGCCATAGTCTCGCGTGACACGAGAAAAGCTCTGGATTTGGAAAGGAAACCTTCATCCTTTTCCGGGAAACTTGAATATAAATAACCCGAAACCACCAGCCCCATCACGCTGTCGCCAAGAAATTCAAGGCGCTCATTGTTCCGGGTCATTCTATGCTCGGCAGCAAATGAAGTATGCGTTAGAGCTTCGTCGAGAAGTTTCGGGTTCTTGAAGGTGTAGCCTATTTTTTCCTGAAGAAGGTTCATCCTTCTGCAAAAAGCTTATTTTGTCGCTTTATCCCAGATATAATCCAAAGCATCCTTTACGCATTTGAGCTTTTCGGCATCTTCATCGGGGATTTCAATTTCAAATTTATCTTCCAGAGCCATCATAAGTTCCACTGTATCCAGGGAATCGGCACCAAGATCTTTTACAAACTCAGCTTCTGGTTTGACTTCTGTGATTTCCTGGCTGAGATATTCGGCAATAATCCCTCTGGCTTTCTGCTCAAATTCCTCTCTTGTCATATCCTTAATATTCATAATTCCTCCTATACTTCAAAATCACTACATATAATTATACAAAATACTTACATATACATGCCGCCATTGACGGCAAGAACCTGTCCGGTTATATAAGATGAACCCGGGCCGGACAGAAAAATAACGGCATCTGCAATTGCTTCAGGCTCACACGGTCCGCCAAGTGGAATCATTCCGCTGATTTCTTTTTTTACATCTTCGGAAAGAGCATCTGTCATGGCAGTCCTTACAAAACCCGGGGCAACAGCATTGACGAGAATGCCACGGGGAGCAAGTTCCCTGGCCAGGCTTTTTGTAAGACCTATAAGACCGGCCTTTGAAGCAGAGTAGTTCGCCTGTCCGGCCTGGCCGGTCTGGCCAACAACTGAAGTGATATTTATTATACGGCCTGAACGCTGCTTCATCATGGGGCGCGCAACAGCTTTAGCCATAAGGAAAGCGCCTTTGAGATTTGTATTCAGTACAGCATCATAATCTTCCTCTTTCATACGTATAAGAAGATTATCCCGTGTTATGCCCGCATTATTGACGAGAATATCGACAGAGCCGAAAGCCTTCAGCGTTTTTTCAACAGCAGAGGAGCAGTCAGCGGCACTGTCAACCTTCAGTTCTATTCCAAGCACTTCAGCGCCGGTAGCTGAAGACACAGCCTGCGCGGCTTCTGCGGCCTTTACAGCAGATGTGCCGGTAAGAACTACTTTCGCGCCTTCACGGGCAAATGCCAGCGCTACGGCGTTTCCTATTCCTCTTGTGGAACCGGTTACAAGAACAGTTTTTCCTTCAAAAAGCTTCATTTTGTCTCCTGTTTAAGAGATTCAAAAACCGGCTGCAGCTCTTCCATTCTGGCACGAACTTTTTCCACCATTCCGGAAGCAGCGAGATCGGCGCTTACACGCAGAGCATTGAATATGGCACGGGAATTGGCGCTTCCATGACATACCATGGCTATTCCGTCTATTCCCAGCAGTGGTGCTCCTCCGTAAATATCTGCACTCATTTTATCCTTAAGGAAAACAAAAACCTTTTTCAGCATAAGTGCGGAAATCTTGTAAAACAAATGTTCCACGATTTTTTCCTTAAGCATGGAAAAAACAGCCTTTGCGGTTCCTTCATAAAGTTTAAGTGCTATATTGCCGACAAAACCGTCAGCAACAATAACATTAACCTTGCCAGGAGGCAGATCCCTGCCTTCCACGGGCCCGATAAAATTAAGGCCAAGTTTTTTAAGCGCCGGCATTGTTTCATGCACAAGGGCATTCCCCTTGCATTCTTCTTCGCCGATGGAAAAAATTCCGACTGTGGGTTTTTCTATCTTCAGAAGAGTCTGCATATATATGGATCCCATTACGGCAAACTGCAGAAGATTAACTGGTTTGCAGTCCATATTGGCTCCGGCATCAAGCAGGAGAGAGGGAGTTGAACAGGTGGGAAGAAGAGCGGCAATTGCGGGACGAATGACGCCTTTAATGCGTTTCATTCTGAAAGTGGCAGCGACCATCATGGCACCGCTGTTTCCTGCTGAAACAAAAGCGTCAGCTTTTCCGTCATGAACAAGCCCGGCTGCCACCGACATGGAAGCATCCGGGTTATTTCTGTATTCTTCAACGGCCTCACCGTCCATAGCAATTTCCTGTGTGGCATTGACAATGGATATTCTTTCCGGAAGTGTATCATACCCGCGGCTGCTCAGAGCTTTTTTTATCTGCTCCTCGCGGCCTACGAGTATAATATCATGCGGCAGTTCAGCCGCAGCCTTCAGGGCGCCGTCTATGTTCGGTTCAAGACCGTAATCACCGCCGTTTACATCCAGAGCGATTCTCATAGGTGATTTTCAGCGGTTTGTAAAGATTATTTCTGCTCTTCGCCTTCTTCGGCGGTCTTTACGGCAACTTCCATTTTCCCATCATAGTATCCGCAGATACCGCAGACGCGATGTGGCTGACCTAATTCCCCGCAATTCGGGCAGGGGCGAAGTTCCTTTATCTCCAGTTTTGAATTCTGAGAGCGGCGCATATCGCGGCGGGAACGTGTATGTTTTTTCTTTGGATTGGGCATTTTTCTATTACCTCTTAATTTACTTTTTAAATCTTTGTCTTATTTTTCCGGCCTTAATTGTTTCAGGGCCGCGAACGGAGAAGCCTTTAAAGGCTCACATGAGCACTTTACTTTGTTAAGATCCGCACCGCACTGCGGGCATCTGCCTTTGCAGTTTACGGAACACAGAACCTTCATAGGCTCCATAAGAGAAAGAGTTTCCCTTATGTTCTCGCGTACATCTATATATTCTACTGAATTGGGAAAGCACTCGTCAAAAGAATCATTATACTCCCTGACGGCAGGCTCACCACAACGGGAACATTCCAGTGAGAGTACGGCTGAAACTGCACCGTGGGCAAGAATTTCCTCTCCTGCAGATGTAAATTCAAGTTTAACAGATATTTTTCTCAACACATCGCGTCCGGGAAAAGCATCGGCAAAATCCTGAGGCTGAACCTCCGGCTCTGCGGAAAGCGTTACCTGCTGACGTATATCGTTTGCGTTGAAAACAAAGGAATTTTCTTTCTTATTTTCGTTCATACAACGTATATAAAATATAACTTATCGCCGTGCCGCGTCAAGGCTTCACGACGGAACACACTCAAAAAGACGCAGATAAAGTTCCTCCTGCCTGCGCACCATAAAATCTATATCAAATTCTGCCAGATCAGTGTCCGCAGCACCTGAGGCAAGTTTTCTGCGCAGGTCTGGATCATCAATAACCTTTCCTAATTTTTCCGTAAATCCGGCAATATCCTTTTTTTCCGTTGAAAAGCCATTTACACCATCTGCAAGTATATCAGTAACACCGTCAGCGCGGTAACATACAGCCGGCAGCCCGCTGGCGAAAGCCTCAACAAGGCTGCGTGGCAGGCCTTCCCACAGGGATGTCATGGCATAAATATCGGAAACGGAAAGTATTTCAGCGCTGTCTGAACGCCAGCCAGGAAGGAGGAACTGTTTCTCTATGCCGAGATCACGGACCATTTTCCTGAATCTTTCAAGCTCGTTTCCCCCACCAGCGAAAACAAAGAGGAGATCAGGGCGTTTTTTTACAAGTTCCGCAGCAGCATGAATAAAATCTGTAGGATTTTTCTGTGGCTTGGAATTGCCTATGGATGAAACCACAATGGCTTTCGAGGCCGCTTCCGCATTTACGGTGAATCTGCTGTCTGCTCCGAGTGATTCAAGTATTTTTCTTCTGTCTGCATTCGCGGGATAACGGGAAAGTTTTATCCCGCTGCGGATAAGATTGTACCTGTCTGATGAACCTATTCCCAAAGAACGTGCATACTCCATATTGCTTTTTGAAACGAAAACAAGCGCAGAAGAAAACGTAGCGCAGTATTTTTCAAGCATTACATACAGATTCCGCACGGCAGGGTTCTGATAAGGATGGAAACCAAAGCCGTGAAATGTATGCACAATAAAGGGAACCCCAGCCATGCGTGCGGCAATGCGGCCAAGTATTCCGGCCTTT
>CACZRG010000050.1 GCA_902783485.1 uncultured Elusimicrobium sp. | reverse complement strand
CCTTCAGTAAAGCAGATAAAGAAAAAATCAGCGGGGACAGCAACACAGGCTTCCGCTGTTTCCGTTGTACAGGACGCTTCCATAACTGAGGGGTACGGCGGTGACAATGGAAAAAAAGCAGTCCGTTATACAGCGCAGGAAATTCCGTGGGGAATAAAACGCATAAATGCGCCTGCGGTATGGGGCAGGATAAATTATTCAAATGTACGTGTTGCCGTGCTTGATACAGGTGTAAATTACAATCATACTGATCTGAAAAGCGTTAGAAACGGATATAATGCCATTGACCCGTCAAAACCTGCCCTTGATGATCACGGGCACGGAACGCATATAGCCGGAACGATAGCTGCCGTGGCAGATGGCCATGGCGTTGCCGGAGTTGTACCTGGAATACAGCTCTATTCAGTAAAAGTTCTTGATTCGGATGGAGGTGGAAGGATATCTGCTGTTGCTTCTGGTGTGGAATGGGCTGTAAAGAACGGAATGAACGTTCTTAATATGAGCATAAGCAGCCGCTGGGATTCAGCGGTTGATGATATGATAACAGCCGCTTACAAGGCCGGAATCACAATAGTTGCTTCTGCCGGAAATTATGGTAACCAGGTGCGTTTTCCTGCAAATATGGAAGAGACAATTGCCGTAGGTGCCATAGGTACAGATGATACAGTACCGGAATTTTCATGCCGTGGCCGCGATCTGGATTTTGTAGCACCAGGAGTGGATATTTATTCCACAACCAAAGACGGAGGCTGGGGAAATAATACAGGCACTTCAATGGCCTGTCCGCATATTACCGGGCTTGCGGCGCTTGCTGTGGCAGCCGGTGCCAGAGGACCGGAGGAAGTGCGTACGGCATTGAAAAACGCAGCTTCGCAGCTTTCTACGGTTCCATATGCAATCTGGCAGGGAAATGGACTTATAGATGCCGCCAGGATAAAAAAGCCCTGAACAGAATAATAACGTGTATATTGTACCCGTCTGCTGTCTGCTTTAATAGTTTTCGTATTCTTTAAGTTTTGCCGTAATATCTTCCGTGAAAGTGCGGTCTTTTATATATTTCAGATTTATACGTACTATTTCAGCAGAGCATTTTATTGAGGCCCTGAGCAGTGTTTCTGCTGCAAAATAATCTGACATTATCATAGGCGAAAGGTCATTTTTCAGCTGTTGGAGAAAATGCAGGCCGGTTAAGGAAAGTTCTGCCGTGTTCAATGGCACTTCCGCTGCGTGTTTTAAAGCGGCCTGCACAGCTTTTTTTCTTTGCTCCGGAGACATAACCGTATCTTTGGAGATTTTCATATAAGTGTCAAAAGCATCCGCATCTGCGGGAATGTTTTTCATCAGCTGTAGTCTGATATTCTTTATCAGTGGCAGGGCTTCTTTCAGTTTTTTGCGGCTTTCCATATTTACATACTGTGATTCAGATGAAATGCCGCACATCATTTCACCAAGCGCGCAGCCCATGGCGGCGCTTACTGCACAGGCCGCGCCTCCTCCAGGGGTGGGGGTGCTGCTGGACAGGGAGTTAATCAAAGAAAAAGCGGCTTCTTCCCAGTTACTGTTCATACATATATTATAGGAAAACAGGTGGGTTTGAACAAAGATTGAGTTTTATGATATGTTCTTTTTTTCTATAATAAATAATAATTATGCCGATTATTACCAAAGACCATTTCAAACATCTGTTTAATCAGGCTCTCGAACATATTTATGATGGCGAGGGTGAATCTGTTTACGGTGTTATCGGCGCCGGTGGGGAGATGAAATACGATCTCTATATCATGTTTTTCTATGAAGCCGGCAGAATAATATTTAATGCCAGCGCTCCGGATTTCCAGCTTAGTGGGAAAAGCGTTGCTGAAATACTTTTCTTCGTAAATAAATGGAATACGGAATATCTTAATCAATGCTGTTATTATGATGAAAAAATAAACGGTATTATTATGACAGGCGCCCTTTTTACAGATGTGCCTGTAAGTGATGAATTTATTCTTGAGAACTTTATAAATTTTCATATAAGTACAGCTGTGCGTTTCTTTGCAGAGGCAGAAAAAAAATTCGTATAAAACTGAATGAGTTAATTAAAATTTCATACTACAGCTGAATATCCTTAAAGGGGAATTATTATGTTTGCAGGCAGAAATACTGGTGAGATTGTACTAATCTGTATTTTAACTTTTTTTATTGTAGATATATTGCTTATCATAATCCTGCTTTGTGTTAAGTTT
>CACZRG010000049.1 GCA_902783485.1 uncultured Elusimicrobium sp. | reverse complement strand
CCTTTTTTTCCGCAGAAACCTTCGCTGCTTTAGATGTTAATTCTTCTGACATATTCCTGCGCCATTCTTCTATCTTTTTGTGATTACCGCTCAGAAGCGCATCAGGTACAGACTGGCCACGCCATACAGCCGGCCTGGTGTACTGCGGTGCTTCCATAAGCCCGTCCGTAAAAGTTTCATTTACGGTGGCATCCTCTTTTTTCAGGACGCCAGGAATAAGTCTTGTTACTGCGTCGATAACAACAACCGCCGCCGGTTCTCCGCCTGTAAGCACATAATCGCCTATTGAAAGCTGCATATCGGCCAGAGGTGTTATTCTTTCATCAATACCCTCATAATGACCGCAAATGAAAACAAGCCTTTTTTTCTTTGCGAGTTTAAGCGCGGTTTCCTGATTGAAAGTCTGGCCTTTCGGTGTGAGAAGAATAACATATGATGTTTTTTTTCTGACTTTCTCAAGTGCGCGGAAAACCGGTTCTGCTTTCATAAGCATTCCGGTTCCGCCACCATAGGGCCTGTCATCGACAGTACGGTGTCTGTCTTCCGTAAAATCACGCGGATTGACAAAACTGAGTTTAAGATATTTTTCTTTTCTCGCTCTGCCTGTTATGCTCTGCGAAAGTGGAAAATCCACCATTTCCGGAAAGAGCGTTATAACATCCGCATACATGGTTCAAAGAACTTTATGGAGAATCAATCTATATCCAGGTAGACTTTCTTGTTCTGCCTGGCTGCCGCGGCCTGCAGGATTGAGCGTATCGCTTTTATGACACGTCCTTCCTTGCCGATGATTTTTCCGCGGTCGGAACTGTCAAGGGTCAGTTTAAAGCGTGTTACATTTCCGTCTTCGGAAACTCCCACTTTAACCGACTGCGGGTTCTCTGCAAGAGAACCCACTATATACATTAAGACATCTTTCATTGCCTGATAAATCCGGCCTGATTATTTCTGTTCTGCCGGTTTCGCTGACTGTTCTTCTCTTTTTGCCGCTTTTTCTGCGCGCTTGATGAGGGAAGCAACTGTCTCAGAGGGCTTTGCGCCGTTCTTCTGCCAGTATTCGAGTTTCTCAGTATTGAAGACTACTTTTTCCTTATCCTTGTCGGCTTTCGGGTTGTAATGACCGATAACCTCGAGAGGTTCTGCCTTCGGACCACTGGTTTTCTCAATAGCGACAATGCGGTAATGCGGCTGCACACGCTTGCCTATTCTCTGAAGCCTTAGTACTACTGCCATTTGTGTATTCCTCCTTAAACTGCTAAAAAAAAATCTTTTTATACGGCATGAACATAAGCCGCCACAATATCTTTTATTATAGTAAATTTTGAGCCATTATTGTAATTTTTTTAGATTCAGGCCTATATTTGTTATAAGGTCCGCCGGATTGCCGGCTTTGAAAAGTGCACTTCCCATTACAAGGGAATCGGCCCCTGCCCTTACGGCTTCCTCAGATGTATTTTCATTAATGCCGCCATCAGCCTGAAGCCATATTTTTCTGCCTGTTTTATTTATAAGACCGCGTATTTCCCTTACCTTTGGCATCATGTCAGCCATGAATTTCTGGCCACCGAATCCTGGTTCAACAGTCATTACAAGAATAAGGCTTACCTTATCAAGAAATGGAATGATTTTTTCAGCCGGGGTGTGCGGTTTTATTGAAATGCCGGCTGGCAGACCTGTGGCTGTTATTCTGTCAACAGCTTCCATGGAATTTTCGGATTCCTCATGTACTGTTATCAGGTCTGCTCCGGCTTTCGCGAAGGCCTCAATGTATCTGGCCGGGTATTTTATCATAAGATGCGCATCCACGCATAGCGGGGAACATTTTTTTACTGCGGGTATAAGCACGGGACCGAAACTTATATTCGGAACGAAAAGCCCGTCCATAACATCAAAATGAATCCACCCGGAACCGGCGTTTACTGGAGCAAGGCTGCTCCGCAGATCAGAAAAATCGGCAGAAAGAACTGATGGTGCAATTACTGCTTTGCCTTCTGGCAGAGGAAATTTCATTTTACGGCTCTCTCCTCAACCTGTATGCCGTTTACAAATATGCGGATTTTTACTATGTCTTTTTTTGCTATGCTCATATTTATTTTAGAGCCAGGATCACGTATTCCATTGAATACTTCATGTTCTCCGTTTTTCCCTATGGATACAATACGTATGCTGCGCTGCGAGCCGGTTGATGGCACCTCGTAGCGTATATTGTAATCGCCTTCTGCCGAGGCCTCTCCCTTCTTGCTGCTTACAGTAACCTTTACTTTTGTTTTTCCGTCAAGAAGTGTATCAGGTTCCGGGCTCTGGTCAAATACAAGACCTCTGGGGAAAGCTGATTTTGGATCTTCCGCATAATCAACACGTACATCGTTTTTTGAAGCCCAGTTGGCAACCATTTCGCGGTCCTGCTGACGGAAATCAGGCATCATAAGTATTCCGCTTGGTGGAGCTCCGGCTGAAACTTTTACATTCACCATGGTGTTTTTGGAAACACTTGTTTCAGGCTTCGGGTCCTGTGAAAGAACTGTTCCTTTTTCTACGCGCATTGAGTAGCCTTCGCTTACTTCTCCGAGGCTTAACTGATTCTGCCTCAGCAGAAGTTCTGCATTGCGCAGGGACATTCCGGAAAGTGTGGGGGTGAATACGGATTCTCCGCCTTTGCTTACGGTTATCCTTACTGTTTTGCCCTGGCGTACCTGTGTGCCGAAATCAGGAATCTGTTTTATGACAGTTCCTATAGGTTCCGATTCCTTGAATTCCTCTTTCTCGATAATAACCGAAAGCTTGTTTTCAGAAAGAACCTGAAGGGCATTCACAGATGATTTGCCTGTTATATTCGGTACAATAACTTCTGGCCGGTCGTGTATGATCGCGTCCGCAAGCCAGCTGTACATTGCGCAGGCCAGGGCGCAAAGCAGAATAAAAAGAGTAACTGCTATGAGTATAAAGTTACGCCAGAAAGAACTTCCTGCTGTTTTTTTTGAATTCGTAAATTCGTTCATCTTTTCTCCTGAAAATTTAAATCCTGATGCGGAATTTAATTAAGGACCTGAATAATGCTGCCGGTCCTGAGTCTTGCTCCGTTAAGAAAATCAGAGGCTTTCATAAATTTTTTCCCTTCAGGTTTTACTTCCTTTATGTACAGGGTTCCATTTGCACATTTTACATAAAAGCCGCCGTTTTTTTCCACTTTTACAATCTGTCCCGGCGTGAAGTTTCCGGGCATATCTGCACATGGCAGTGTTCCTGCAACCTGAACTGCCTGTTTTTTTCCGCCTGGCAGTTCCAGTATGAAGCGGGCGCGTGGACCACATGAAATGCCTCTTATATGATTATGGGTTTGCACTGCGTCGCCTGAAAAATCAAATACCGCTTCTTCCGGGGAAAGCATGGCCGCGTATGAGGCCTCGCCTTCCTGTCTGGTGAATACAGCTCTGCCTTCTGCACACAGTTTAAGGCTTTCATCAAGCAGTGGCTTCCCTATAACGGTCATTTTCATGAAAAGTGATACGGCATCATCTGAAATTTCTACAGGCAGTGTTTTCTTAACAAGAATGTCGCCTGTATCCATGCCTTTGTCAAGACGGAAAATCGTAACACCACTTTCCTTTTCGCCAGCCATGAGCGCCCGCTGGACGGGAGCGGCACCTCTGTAGGCGGGAAGAAGTGAGAAATGCACATTCAGAAAGCCCATAGTTGAAAGAGATAGTGTTTCTTCAGGTATTATCCTGCCATATGCGCAGGTTACGGCTATATCTGGATTAAGTTCCTGAATTACGGAATGTATTTCCCTTTTTTTAGCTGGCTTGAAAACCGGAATACCATATTCCTCCGCCTTGATGCTTACAGCGGATGGTTTCAGTTTAAGTCCACGCCCTGAAGATCTGTCAGGCTGCGAAAGCACGGCTGTCAGGACACAGTAAGGGGAATTGCGTACTGTCTCAAGGAATGGAACGGCTATTTCCGGAGTTCCCAGAAAAACAGTTCTGAGTTTTTTCATCTTTTTTTTCTGCGCTCCGCTTCCGCCTTGACTTTTGCAATGAGTTTTGCCAGCTGTCCCCTTATCCTGAGTTTGCCCAGATCTGAAACCCTGTCCACAAAACATATTCCGTCAAGATGATCTATTTCATGCTGTATGGCTTTGGCGAAAAGTCCTTCGGCATTGATTTCCACCGGCATTCCCTTTTCATTGAAACAGTGAACCTTTACTTTTCTGAATCTGTCGACTTTGGCGAAAATATCAGGGAAGGACAGGCAGCCTTCTTCTTCGTGCATAAGGCCGGATTTCTCAACAATCACCGGGTTTATAAGAACGGCTTCTATTGTGTCTCCCTCTTTACCGACAGGTACGCGGATAACCGCTAAACGCATATCCAGCCCCACCTGATTGGCTGCAAGACCGACTCCCTGAGCTTCATCCATTGTCTCAAACATGTCGTCTATAACCGGCTTCAGTTTTCTTATGTCGGCAGGGTCTACCGGCTTCATTTTTCTTTTTAGTATTGCCTCACCGTATTTGTAAATTCTCATCACTGCCATTTTTTTCTTCCTGTATGTTTCTGATAAATTTATAATGTTCCGACTGAAGATACCGTGGTCATGTCAGCTAAGACGGTATGACATCTGTCTGCCGGGCCATACTACTCTTGCTGTTACCTCGCGGTGTTCATCCGGTTTCTTCATCATTCCCCAGGCCATAGCCATTTTTTCAAGCTGAACCTCTGCGCCACTTACACCAGATACGCCCATTACGACTTCGTTCACATCTGCGGCATGGGCCACCTGGGCTATTGAGTAAAACGGGTCATTGGAGAATACAAAAACAGGTTTTACGGTTTTTCCATATTTTTCCGCAGTTAGAATAACCGCACTGAACACTTCACGGTCCTCATCTGTCATGGTTTCGGTACCAGACTGAAGTCCTTTTGATATTTTTGCACTCATTACGATTAT
>CACZRG010000048.1 GCA_902783485.1 uncultured Elusimicrobium sp. | reverse complement strand
CGCCACGTTTATTCACTTCAAGGCCTTTTGTGGTAGACTTTATCAGCGGATTCGGCGAAGTACCTATGGCTATTATGACAGTGTTAACCTCAAGGTCAAATTCACTGCCGGGCACAGGAACAGGGCGGCGGCGGCCTTTTTCATCTGGCGCGCCAAGTTCCATCTTTATACATTTCATGCCGGTAACAAAGCCGTTCTTCGGGTCGCGCCTGTCTTCCGGATTATTATAGCCGTAAATCTCAACAGGGTTGTTGAGCAGCCGGAAATCCACTCCCTCTTCCATGGCATGTTCCACTTCCTCGCGGCGCGCCGGCAGTTCTTCCATGCTGCGGCGGTACACAATGTAAACATGCTCCGCACCAAGGCGCAGTGCCGTTCTTGCAGCGTCCATGGCAACATTTCCTCCGCCTACAACGGCAACCTTACCGCCTTTCATTATAGGTGTTACCGGATTGTCTTTATATGCCTTCATCAGATTGGAACGGGTAAGGAACTCATTCGCGGAATAAACACCTTTAAGTGATTCTCCTGGAATATTCATGAAATTAGGCAGACCGGCACCGCTTCCCACAAACACGGCCTCATATCCTTTTTCAAAAAGCTCGTCTATGGTAAGAGTCTTGCCGATTATTATATTCGTTTCCATGTCAACGCCAAGGGCCTTGAGATTGTCCACTTCCTTCTGAACTATGGCCTTGGGCAGACGGAATTCCGGAATACCGTAAACAAGAACACCGCCCGCTGTATGCAGGGCCTCGAAAACAGTTACCTTATAACCTTTGCGGGCAAGATCGCCGGCACAGGTAAGACCTGAAGGGCCGGAACCTACTATTGCCACCTTATGCCCGTTGGACGGAGGAACAGCCGGTTTATCCTTGCAGTTGGCATTATGCCAGTCCGCGACAAAGCGTTCCAGACGGCCTATTCCCACAGGCTCGCCTTTTATTCCGCGTACACATTTGCTTTCGCACTGAGTCTCCTGCGGACAAACACGTCCGCACACTGCAGGCAGGGATGATGTTCTGCTTATTATCTGATAGGCACCTTCAAAATCGCCTTCTTTTATTTTTGCAATAAATTCAGGGATATGTATTCCCACAGGGCAGCCAGTGGAACACGGCATGGCCTTGCAGTTAAGGCAGCGCAGTGCCTCGTCCATCGCTGTTTCCTGAGAATAACCTGTAGCAACTTCGCTGAAATTGTGCGCCCTTACCTTCGGGTCCTGTGAAGGCATAGGATTCTTTTTAGGATTCATGTTTAATTTAGCCATATCTTATTACCTCATTTCCTGAAGAGATTGCAGGTCTCTTCATATGCGTGTTTCTCGAAGTCACGGTACATAGATCCGCGGCTCATGGCCTCGTCGAAATCAACTTCATAACCGTTGAAATCGGGACCGTCCACACAGGCGAACTTAGTAACCTTTTTACCGTCACGGTTAAGGGTGAGACGGCAGCCACCGCACATTCCGGTTCCATCTATCATAATGGGGTTCATGGAAACGGTGCAGGGAATGCCAGTAGGCTTTACCGCCGCCACTACGAATTTCATCATTATAAGGGGTCCGATAGCTATTACCTCGTCAAATTTTTCCCCGGCGGCAAAAGCATCATTGAGCGGTACGCATACATTCCCGTGCCGGCCATAAGAGCCGTCATCGGTCATAACATGAAGGGTTTTAGAACAGGCTTTGAACTCATCCTCAAGAATGAGAAGATCCTTTGAGCGGAAGCCGATTACTGAAGTTACCTCACAGCCGAGTTCATGCAGTTTCTGCGCTATCGGAAGGGCTATGGCGCAGCCTACACCGCCACCGACCACGCACACTTTCTTAAGCCCTTCAAGGTGTGTTGGTACTCCGAGAGGACCGGCGAAATCCTGAATGCTGTCCCCGGCTTCCTTGTGATTAAGTTTAGCCGTTGTAGCACCGACAATCTGAAATATTATTCTTACTGTGCCTTTTTCCCTGTCGTACCCGGCAATGGTAAGCGGAATACGCTCGCCGTCTGCGTCAACGCGCAGTATAATAAACTGGCCCGGCTCTGCCTTGGCGGCCACGAAAGGAGCCTCTATATCCATCAGTGTAACTGTTGGATTAAGGCTTTTTTTGTTTACAATCTTGTACATTACGCACCTCTCTGAAATTATATAAGAAAAAAATCTGGTATTTCTGATATTGTACTACTTTTATTATATTTATCTGCATACATACCTAACTATCCAGCCGGTACACATATCTTCCGGCACCGGGACTTTTTTCGTGCAGTCATACTCCTCAACATGGCTAAAGGAAGGATCTACATCTCCCTCCCATACACCCAGAAGCCCTTCTTCCGGAGACGGCATGGGACAGCCAGGCTTCAAATGCATCAATACTATTTTCTGTTCATAAAAACCGGTATGTCCCCTGCCCTGGGCCTCCCTGCTCTGCAGGCATACTGTGCAGAGAGTGTTTTCAGTGGCCCCCTTGTAAAGATTCTCAATTTTATTTTCAATTTTCAGATCTTTCAAATGACGTGGCTGAAGTTTTTTATGGGGTTCCTGTTCTATTTTTCCACGCCTCTTTTTGCTTTCGGCAAACGCCTTTATGTTTATAGTCCCCAGTTTTTTCTGTCTTGCCAGTTCAGGCTGAAGATCAAACCTGAAATATTTGCCGCCGGACTGACTTTTGAAAACGGAAGGCATACCGGATGATGAAAACAGATATGACAGTCCTATATGGGTCAGCTTTGGCTTGTATTTTTCGTCGTATTTTTTTCCGGAAGAACCTTTGCAGCAGTTACCGTCTTTTAACACACCTGCGACGTTATTCTGTTTATCCGTGCTGTTTTTCTTTTCTTTCTCTTTCTGCTCCTGCCTAAGCTCCTGCTGCTTCTGTCTGACAAGCATCTCATTTACCGACTGAAAATCCACAGCAGCATTATCATCTGATTTATTTTCTGTGGCAAGAGCATATTCAGCGGGAACATTTTCATCTTCTTCAGAAGATTCACCAGCAACAACAACCTCAGCCTCTGCCCAGTCTTCCGTTCCCCCGGACATATTTTCTTCATCAGCTGCGCTGGCCGTTTCATTTTCTTCCTGTCCTTCCTGTATTCCGGATGGCGCTACAGAAGATTCTATCTGTGGTATTTCCGCTTTTTCAACGCCGGAATCCGAACTTCTGTCAGAACCGCCTCCGCATGCGCATAAAAGGAACACAAAGGTTATGGACTGCAGGGATATTTTAGTAAAAAGAGTTAATCGCATATATAATACTGAATCCAGCCAGTACACATATTCTCAGATACAGGTACCTTTTTATTACAGTCATATTCCTCAATATGGACAAAAGGAAGATCCGGCGGTGCTATCCATACCGCAAGAAGCCCCTGCTCAGGAGAAGGAAGAGAACAGCCAGGTTTTAAGCGCATTAATACAATTTTCCAGTCAATAAATCCCGTATGGTCCTGATTGTTCCAGCCATCTCTGTGCTGAGTACACACTGAACATATCTTATTTCCATTTATCCCTGCACCGGATTTTCCTATAGATTTTCCTGTAAGAATTTTTTCCGTTATATTCATAATGCCTGGCAGAAGCTCACTGACTGCACCAGGTTCCAAATCAAAAATGAAATACTTTCCTATGTAGTCTTTTCCTATATAATTACCGGCATAAAAATCATCAGGCGTTATAACAAGTTCCATTACATTGCCGGCAAGGCCAGTATGACTGCTTTTGTCTTCCTCCTTAACGGATTTTCCGGACGCATTCATTTCAGCAGCCTGTATTTCCCGCGCTTTTCTTCTTTCCTCCTTTTTTCTTTGCAGTCTTTCCTTTCTTTCCTGCTTTTTCTGTTCCTGCTCCCTCGTTTTTATAAGCTGCTCCTGCTGCTGCCTTAAAAGAAACTCATTTACGGATTGAAAACTGATATCTGTATTCCCGGATACGGTATTGTTTTCTTCCGCAGCGTGTTCTGTATCTGGTTCATCGGAATTTTCATGATACTGCCCGGTACGGATTAAGGTTTCCGAAACCGATGGCAGTTCATCTTCGGCATGACATACCGCACAAAGGCATACAGACATGAATAAAAACGCCACCGCCACGGAAAAACCGGCAAGGAATGTACCGCAATTCATGTTGTTTTTCATAATTTATACTGTATTAAAATAAAACCGCCCTTGCTTTACCGGCAGGGGCGGCATTAAAACACGCTTGCCTTCTGTTTAATTATAAGGGTTGGCTGTTTTGCCCAACAGATACATGGCAGCTTTTATGTTTTTGCTTACCACGGCATCTATCTCTCCTGCTGAAGGATAGAAATTATGTCCGTCAAGCTCGAATGTAAAAGCAAGAACGCCGTGTTCCTTGTAAGCCCAGTCGCAGCTGTCGCCACTGGCCACATAAAGATCACTGGATTTCTCACTGGTGTATCCTGTCATGCGGGCCATGTCATCTCCCATTTTTGCAAAAGCCTTGCGGTCTTTCTCACTCGGAACCTCATCATAAGTTCCACCGTATGGATAAAGTATAAGCTTTCCGTAGGTATGATAACTGATATGTGTTTTTATATTTGGGCGGTCTGCGAAGAATTTACGTATTGCCTGTGATTCCGGCTCGGAGAAAGCTGATTTTCCGCAGAATGTATCATAGCGTGGCGTATGTGAAGAACCATATTTGCACCAGAGGAAGTCATAATTGCGGTTAAGATCCGTACCAAAGGAACCATCGCTATTTTTACTCATATTCTTGCGGTACATATGATAACGGCCACCGGCTATATCATATTCCACACCATCAGGATTGAGCATGGGCAGGATATAAATATCAAGAGTATCTATATATTTTTTTACTTCCGGCTTATTGCGGTTTTCCATAAGCCAGGCCGCGAAAAACAGCGGAACTTCATTGGAAAGATGTTCGCGGGCATGATGATTGCCGAGATAGAAAGCGCCGGGCTTGCTGCTTTTTGCGGTTCCTTTTGCAGTAGAGTTAATGCGCAGGCACCAGATATCGCGCCCCTCCACGGTTTTTCCTATGGAGAAAACAGAAGCGATATCGGAATTCTGTGCAGCAAGTTCCTTGAGAACTGCTGTAGTTTCGGCATAATTATGATATGCTGCGTCTGATGCGGGGAAATCACGGCCTTCCGCCTCATCTATTCCGCGGAATGAAAGTACCAGGCCTTTTTCTGACAATGCTTTCACAGTATCCGATACAGCGAAACCGGAAACCGTATCCTTGCCTATATCAATTATATCAAGGCCATCCTCAAGAAGTGCTGTGCGGCTACGGCTGTCAGATGCCCTGACTGTAACCCAGTAGCGTGCAGAAGCATCAAGAGTTTTCAGATCAGGAAGTACAGCCACGGCTTTCGCCGGCGCAGGCAACGCTGCCACCGCTTCCTTCTGCTCAGGTGTTATCTGCCTTAAAAGTGCTTCATAAGATGTTTCAAGCGCATTAGCGCTTAAAGGGAAAAGTACTGCAACAGAGAATAACAGCGAAAGAAATCTCATTGAATGTTTCCTCCTGCGGATTGCCGCTTATAGTTATTTTATATTTGTTTTTATTATAAAGCAAGGAGACAGGTCCTATTCCGTAACAGGGACTTTAGTCCCTGAATCAGAATACTGCTGAGAAAAGTTCATATATGGCAGCCGGTCCCCACAGCGAAGAAAACACAGTACCCAGCAGCATGGAGCAGAATATAAAAACATATTTTACAGAAACAAGTCTGGCAAAAGCCGTAATATTTTCCCTGACAGTCATACCAAAAACCGTATATGATATAGCGCATGCAGGGCACGCCTCCGCGCATCTGCCACACATAACGCACCACGCGGAAATATGAGCACTGCCGTTCTTCAGACAGGCTGCGCCGGAAGGACATACAGACATACATTTTCCGCATGACACACATCTGCCACGGTCCACAGAAAGACGGAAAGGATTAATATGGCCCCAGAAAGCCTGCCATGCACCAAATGGACATAAAAATGAACAGAAAATTCTTTTTTTTGTAAGCAGTGGCAGAATTGTGGCACAGACCAGCGCCACTGCGGCTATTGCATACTGTAATATTTTTTCCAGTCCTACAGCGCTGTAAAAGCTCTCTCCGGCCTTAAACGGACATATCCATATACAGTACTGTGGCAGCATATATGCAAATGAGAAAAGCATTATGCCAAAGAGCAGGGCTGCTGAAAGAGGGCGGAACTTAGTGACAAAACGATCAATATTCAGTATTCTGCGTGGAACTGCTGAACTGAAAAAATCGTCTATGCCACCGTAAAAACATATCCATGAGCACCAGGCCCTGCCAGCCGCAAGTGTGCAGAAAAGCCACAGGAAACCCATCGAAAGTTTTCCCCACACTGACGGCACCGGACTTTTAAAAGACAGATAAAGCTGATAAATATAGTTCAGGAATGATCCTGACATGGCAATATGGCACGGAGGTGTGTCAGGGCCGGGGAAAGTATGTGCAGCATAGAATTTAAAATGCAGCAGAAACGCTGCTGCCGATACTGCAAAAAAAACAAGCCGTGGCATGGAAACCCTGTCACGCAGGGCCATAAAAAAAGACAGTATCCCGGCAAAAAGGCACCATAAAACCGTATATGCAGCAGGGACAGTGCCGGAATTGCTTTTCATGGAAAATAAAAGCGCAGGAATAAAAACAGCAGCGGCAAAAACAACAGACGACAGAATATTGTCATTTCCTGCCATAAGCCATGTGTGAATCCCTGTTTTTTTACTATCCGCAGATCTGCTGATTTTCATTTAATTGACCGTCTGTTTTTATTATCATAATATCAAATTATGCTTTTCTTTGCGTTTTCAGGTTTTTTCATGCTTGCCGCCCAGACAATACTGTTGAAAGAAACAGCGCAGATTGCCGGGGCAAACGAAATAGCTTTGGGAACCGCTCTTGCGGCATGGATACTGTGGACCGCCACAGGTGTTATATTTTACAGAAAACTCAAAAACGGTAAAGACCAGAAGACTGGAGAGGAAATAAACAACCGGAACTGTGGAAAAGAATCCGGGGAAGTGCCGGAGGATTTTCTTTTTTACGCCAGAACTGCAGCTGCTGTTTTACTGCCGGTAATAGCAGTTCTGCGCCTTACACCGGCTTTTATGACGGCAGGATTCAGGCCTGGAATAGTGGCGGCAGTAGTATTTCCACTTGTCTTCTGCGCCATTCCCGGACTACTGAACGGAATGGCCGCAGGTGCCGCTTTATGCCGTGTCCCGGCCAGATTTTATGGAGCAGAGGCTGCCGGTTCTGCTGCTGCAGGATTATTCTGTACACTGGCATTCTATTATTATCCGGAAACAGGCGGAATGATTATCGCTGCACTTGCGGCAGCCCCGCTGTTCCTGCCGGTATGCCGTACTGAACACGGCCCGGTTTATTTACGTTCTACAGCCATATTCCTGTTAACTGCGGTACTTTTAATTTCATACTGCCACCGTTTTTTCCGTCTTGTTCCCCCCGCCCCACGGCCACAGAATGTAATTGATACCAGAGCGGCAAGACTGGCGTTCACTGCGGACGGCAGTATTTATTCGGATGGCAGTCTGATTTATTCCCCGGAGGCACCTGAAAACCGTGAGGAGTCTGTTCATATCCCGCTTCTTTCCCTGCCCGCACCTATGAAAATCATTGCCGCAGGCGCCGGCATTTACGGGCTTGCCGGAGAGATAACAAAACATTTTCCCGGCACCAAAGGTGAACTTCTCATAGCAGTCCCTGACATGAAACAAAGCGGAATACTGCTTGAAAGAACGGGAAACAGCAGCATGACCGGGATAAAAATCACGGGCACGGATCTGCGTTCGCTTGCCAAAGAATCTGCTGAAAATGGAACAGACGGGAATACAAGGGCCGATATTATTTTCATGGCTTTCCCACCACCTTCGAACGCCGCACTGAACAGATATTATACACAGGAGGCATTCACGCTATACCTGAACCTGCTCCGCCCTGGCGGACATATTATATTCAGTCTCCCGGCCGGCTATAATACGGTACAGCGGCACCGTCTTAATACAATCAGTTCTGTTGTGAAAGCGGCCTCAGCAGTTTTTCCCGTCATATCTGTTTTTCCCGCCGGAGGAGATTTTATTATAATTCTTTCCGGAGCTGAAGGCGGAAAGCCTGATTTTTCTGCTTCTGCACTTATAAACAGATACAGGGAAAGAAAAATTGAAAACAGATATGTAATACCGGAAAATATTCCTGTTCTTGCGGACAGTTACCGCATGGAATGGGCAGAGAAAACAGTAAAGACAGCCTTAAAACAGAAAAGCAGGGTTAATTCAGATGATATGCCGGAGGCTTATCTTTCCGGTGCCCTTTCATGGCTTGACAGCTCAGGCGACGGAAAAGCGGAACGGGCCGCTGTTATTACATTAGTCATTTCAGTTGTGATTTTATTATTCTTTTT
>CACZRG010000047.1 GCA_902783485.1 uncultured Elusimicrobium sp. | reverse complement strand
TTTTATAAGTTCCCACACATTGATTCCGGCTTTCTCGCAGATTATTGAAAGTTCATTGGCAAATGCTATCTGAATATCACGGCTTGAATTTTCAGTAAGCTTGCACATTTCAGCTGTCCGGGCATTCGTGCTGAAAAGCTGTCCTTTAACAAAACGCGCGTAGAATGCAACAGCTTTCTCAGTGGAAGCTTTATCTATTCCCCCTATAACGCGGTCATTATGCTCAAGTTCGTAAACAATATTCCCGGGAAGCACTCGTTCCGGGCAATAGGCTATATATATTTTTCCTTTGAGTTCCGGTCTTTTCTCAAAAATCATTTTTGCTATAAAATCAGTGGTTCCAACAGGGGAAGTTGATTCTATGATAAAAAGATCGCCTTCTTTCAGTAAAGGAAGAACCATAAGGGAAGCGGACTGCACATATTTTATGTCAGGCTCATGATTTTCCTTAAAAGGAGTAGGCACTACAATTACATATGTGTCTGAAATCTCCGGAGCAACAGCGGCCTTTAGTGTTCCGCCGGACACAGCCTCCCTGAGATAATCGCCTAAAACAGGCTCCTCAAAATGAAGTTCTCCCTTCATGGTTTTTTCAACAATATCCGGATTTATATCACATCCGTGAACCTGTATGCCGTTTCTTGCGGCTACAACTGCGGTTGGCAGGCCTATATAACCAAGGCCCATAAAACATGCTTTCATCAAAATACTCCTAAGGGTTTCAAAAGCCCATATACTTATATTTTATAAAATCAAACTCAAGGTCCAGCCTACAGCCTGTACTGAACACTTAATCCGGTATGGAAAGCCTCATATTCTGACAAATCAGCATTTGAAGAACGTATTGAATATTTTGTCATCAGTATCAGTTTGAAGCGGTCCTTGAAAGCATACTCAAAACGCGGGCTTACAGAGAGCACCTCATCACTGCGCCCGAATCTTTCGTATTCCAGATGTTCGTATTTTGCTGTAACGCCTATAAGATATTTAAGCAGAAAAATCTGCTGCGCGCCAAAAGCAATAATTGTATCCGTATAATACCTGTTATGATTATATGCAGTTTCCCTAAGCCGTCTCTCGGCTTCAATATAAACTGAGCTGCCATATCCTGGATGATCCCATGAAACCGACAGTCTGTACCACGGTTCATCTATGTAGTTATGGTACCCGTTCTGCCTGTGAGTAAAATTACGCATGGTATAATTTAACACCGATGAAAATTTAAGCGTTTCACATATCTTCCAGTCCATTCCTACTCCTATAACCGTGTCTTCGGAAGTGCTTTTCACGCTGTTAGGATATGTATATACGCTGTACTCCAGCTTTGTGCGGAAAGTTGTCCTGCCTGAAAAATTCCAGTACGGATCAGCCTGTATACTGAAATTATTGTAACTCGATGTTTTATTTTTCGTGTAATGGTGATTGGCATTATAGAGCTGGGCCTCAAGCCCGAAACGCCTCCGCTTTGAATTTCTGTATGTAAGTATTGTTATATCACCGGTACGGCGCTCCATTTCATCTGTTGTTGCATCAAGAGGCTCGGCTGTATATATAAAATGGTTGTACCAGCTCAGATAATGGTTTCTGAGTATAAGGTCATGGGAAATATTATAAAAGTTCTTTCCCGAAGGATTCCATGAGAAGGCATTATATGATGAATGTAAATCAGAATACAGAAATGTAGAAGAATCGTCTATATCAGTATTGTATTTCCATATCACACCAGGGTCAAAAATCAGTGAGTCATATCTTTCCTTATCGCTGTAATTTACATTATCTGTAAAAGTTACTCCTGTATGCAGAATAATATCGTTATGATATGCGTATGCAGGCATTGCATAGAACGCCGGAACAGACAGAAAGGCAAAAAGAAAATATGCTACTTTTTGCAATACGCGCAGTACAATTCTTTTCATGATTTACACGTATGCCGTCATGGCTGATGCTCACACGCTTATTCATATTTTAAAAAAAAGAGCAAAGCATTATCAATTTTCATTTTCTTCTGTAACTGATGTTCTGCCCGTCATCGTATTTATTGACC
>CACZRG010000046.1 GCA_902783485.1 uncultured Elusimicrobium sp. | reverse complement strand
TTTATTATTCTTTTTCAAAAGAAAAATGAAAACACCGTCAAAAATTAACACTGTAATATTTCTGTCAGGAGCCTGGTCACTTTCGCTTGAAACAGCACTTATATTCCGCTATCAGACGCTTACCGGAGAACTTTCCCCTTTTCTTGGTGCGCTTTTTGCCGTATTTATGGCTGGCTGCGCTGCCGGTTCCCTTATCAATATTTCATTTACAAAAGGGATAAATGGAGCGGGGAACTGCATTAAAACGGGAATAATAACAGGCGCTGCAGTAACAGCATTATGTCTTTACGCATCACTCCGTGGCGGTATATCAGCCGGCCTGATATGGTTTTCACTATCTGCTGCCGGCATTTCCTGCGGTCTGCTGTTCCGTGGAATATCGCAAAAAACGGATTACGGTCCTGGTCTTTACTCCGCGGAGCTTCTTGGTTCAGCTGCCGGCGGATTCATTACCGCTGTAGCGGCATTCCCGTCTGCAGGAATGAATGGCACACTGCTTATGGCGGCTGCTGCACTTGCTTCCGCATTTCCTGCCATCAGCGGAATAATAAAAGAATCACGTGGTTAAAAATTTATTTCCAGACAAGTCCGCGGCCTATTTTTCTTTTTTCTTTCTGTCTTTCTCAAGGGAATCCCAAGGATGCCCTTTCTGCGGCTTCAGTCTGGGAATTTCAGCTGTTTTTTCCTTTTTATGCTGTGATATACCGGCATTTTTTACACTGTCAGAGCTCTTTCTGCCAGAATTACTGTTACCGCCTACGGAATTATCTGCAGCACCAGGCTTTTCCTTTTTTTCTCCCTTCACGGATGTATTTTTCATTCCGCGTTCTGTTTCCTCGAATGAATCAACCGTAAAAGTATAAATATCCGTTCCGGGTGTTTTCCAGCAGTCGCGCGGAAGGCCGGCTTTCTGCTGACATACTTCGCCCATGAATGAATCCTTGTCCGGAATCTGCTTCCATACCTGCGGAAGAAAAACACCGCTGCGGCCTTCGCGCATGACAACTACGCCGTGCCTGCCAGGATGAATGTCTTTTTCATCAGTTTTTTTCATTCTTGAAAGAACAGAAATCTCTATTTTAACCCTGTCCAGTTCACTGGCCTGCAGGGGCGCAAAGCGGTGATCGCGGAACGCCGCGGAAACAGCACCGTAGCGTACAGCGTCAGAAAGAGGCATCTGTGGCTGAAGTGTGCCTATGCAGCCACGCAGATTGCCATCTATGGTAAGTGTAACAAATACGGCACCTGGCAGATTAAGCACGGGATTTTTAACAACCGTAGCAGTATCCTTTTTGTCAAAAACATCCCTTATTGCCTTTCTGGCCTCTTTTAAAAGAAATTCCCTGTCCTTCTTCTGAATTCTTATCTGTGGCGGCTCACCGGATTTTATAAACCAGCCATTCATATATCCAACCACACGTTCCCGGGCACCTGCGGAAGGGTATTCCTTATAGGAGTTTGTTACCTCACCCAGACGGAAACTATGCGCACCCAGCAATTTTGCTGTTTCAAGCCCCAGCATGAGAGCTGTTTCACCGCAGGCCACAGTCTGAAGCCCGCGTATTTTCTTAGCCATAATCAGACGGGACGTCTCCTGTATGAATTCAGAATCCATACTTTTAATGGATTCTGCAAAGGCCCTGTCTGAATATTCAGCATTTTCAGCATCGGTATAGTGTGAAAGGTCGGTAGAGATAATCAGAAGGACTTTTCTGTCTTTTATCTCCGTTGCAAGAGCTTCAGCCATCCGCTTTACTGCCGCAGGACCGGCATAATTAAGAGTCATTGCCAGAAGTTTAAAAGGCTTTTTCAGTCTGCGCTGAAGAAAAGGCAATTCAACCTCTATACCATGTTCCTGTGTGTGTGCCTCAGGATAATCCTCGAATAGAGGTTCTCTTATCATAAGTCTTGTAGCGAGTTCCCTGTCTGTTGGTACAACGCCTAACGGAGTTTCATAATCATCATTTACAAGCAGTGCTGCTCCTTTCACAGCATGTGTATGTCCGGTGCTCATTATTACAACGAGATCATAGCTCTGGTTTACAGGTGATATTGCCTGCGCTGCCAGCCTGCCTGAAAAAACATATCCGGCATGAGGAGCAACAACAGCTACAATTCCGGAAAGATTCCTTACATTGTTTTTTTTCAAAGCGTCATCGACATAAGCAGCAAGTTCATTTCTGTCACCGGGATAAAACTTTCCCGCCGCATACGTCTGCCGTGCATGAATATTTTCAGTCATAAAACACCCCGCAATAATAATTCCTGACACAATCCTAAGCACCCTGTTCATCTGCCGTTCCCCTTTTTACCTTCGCCCCACCAGCCGGGAACAGATGTTCCGTCATAAGGACATTTTCCACCGGTATCGGCAAGAAGATTTTTCACAATGGAATATCCACGCCTCTCCACCAGAACCCTGCCACATACAGGGCAGTATGTACTTTCACCCTCATGCCCGGGAATATTTCCTGTATAAACATAATGCAGGCCTTTTTTCATTGCAAGTGCACGAGCCTCAGTTATACTGCTTACAGGTGAAGGCGGAATATCAGACATCTGGTAATTTGGCACAAAACGGGTAAAAAACAAAATTGAATTCTCTCCCAGTTCATTACGTACCCATGAGACAAGATTATCTATATCTTCCCGTGAATCATTAAGACCGGGAACAACAAGGTTTACTATTTCATACAATACGCCTTTTTCCTTAAGCAGCTTCAGCGTATTTTTTACCGGTTCAAGATCCGCACCAGCAAAATTTCTATAAAAAGCCCGGCTGAAACCTTTAAGATCTATCTTTACCACGTCAAGATAAGGAAGAAGTCTTTCAAGCGGCTCCCTGTTTATAAAGCCGGAACTGACCATAACTGTTTTTAACCCGGCTTTTTTCGCAAGACGGGCAGTATCATACATATACTCGTAAAAAACAACAGGCTCAGAATATGTAAATGCCACGGAAGAGGAATGTGTGGCAAGGGCATAGCGCACAATCTGTTCCGGTGAAAGATATGAAACAGCCTCTGTTTTTACGCGCGCGTATGTCTGCCCATTTTCCTTTATTATCTCAAGCCCAACCGGGACAGACACTTTTTCCTGTGCCTCCTCCGGGTAAATCTGCGATATTTCCCAGTTCTGGCACCATTTGCAGGAAAGATTGCAGCCTGGTGTGGAAACAGAATATACAAGACTGCCGGGATAAAGATGAAAGACCGGTTTTTTCTCTATGGGGTCTATGTGTACCGCTGCCGGTTTCCCGTATACCAGGGTTTTAAGTTTTCCTCCGGAATTCATGCGCACACGGCATTTTCCCCTCGCCCCCTCCGGCAGAAAACAGTTATGCGGGCACAGACGGCATATAACACCGCCACATTTTTTTTCATAGAACGCAGCTTCCCGGACAAATGGATTTCCGTCAGCAGCCATAACAGTTTTCCCTCCCCTTACAGAAATAAAAAAACAGATAAAAAGAACGAAAGCGGCCGCAACCGTTAAAACAGCTGCCGCCGCTTTTCTCACAGGCCCTCCGCAACGCAGAAAACGGAGCGGGGATTTAAATCACTGCACCGCATTTGCCGGAATATCCTTATCCTTGTAGAAATCCTTTATATAATCCCAGATTTCACGCGCTGTATCGGCAAATCTGAAAAGATTCAGATCTTCCTCTGCTATATAGCCCCATTTAGCGAAAGCCGGGAAATTAATAACATCGTGCCAGAACCGGCTGCAGGCAAGAATTAACGGTATACGCTTCTTTTGGGCAGTCTGCACGAGAGCAAGTACCTCGAACAGTTCATCCATTGTACCAAAACCACCGGGGAAAACAACGAATGCGCGCGCATTTGAAACAAAAACCATCTTACGCGTGGCGAAATACTTAAACCGGAAACATAACTCCGGTGTTATATAAGGATTCGGCTTCTGTTCATGGGTAATAGCTATGGTAAGACCGGCATTTCTGGCACCTGCCTCACAGGCGCCACGGTTCGCAGCCTCCATTATTCCCGGCCCGCCACCAGTAACAACAATGAGTTTTTTTCCGGGGCATATTTCTTCGGAAGCTGCTATTTCCGCAAATTCACGGGCAATATCATAGAACCTTACGGAATTCTTCATCTTTTCCGCAGTTCTGAGTTTCTCTTTTATTTTTCCATCAGCAGGATTTTTTTTCAGTTCAGCCTCAAGCTCTGCAATATGGGTTTTAAGCTGCTCCGAATCCATAATACGTGCACTGCCGAATACAACAACTGTAGATTCAACCCCTGCCTCACTGAGAACAAGATCAGGTTTAACAGACTCAAGCTGAAGGCCTGCCTGACACAGACCGCTGCTGCCGGCATGGGATTTCATACCAGTACCCACAGAATCAGAAGTTTTCAATCTATTCTGTTTTCCTGCGGATTCTTCACTCATAAATATTACCCTTAATATATCAGTTCTTCTTCAAGGTTTTAAACCAGGATTCGCAACGGTCAGCCATGGTTTCAGGAGTCAGGTCAAGATCGGTATAAAGCTCATCGGCTTTTCCATGCTCTACCCACATATCCGGAATGCCAAGGCGCAGAATATCTGTTTTGATTCCACTGTCATTAAATGCTTCAAGAACAGCGGAGCCGAAACCACCTGCAAGCGCATTGTCCTCTACAGTAACAATAGGCCCAGATGCAATATCCCGGAGCAGTTCCATGTCGAGAGGTTTAATAAAACGCATATCGGCCACACCGGCATCTATTCCACGGGCCTTTAGTATTTCGCAGGCCTTTTCAGCCGGGTGAACACGATTGCCTATTGCGGCAAAATTGAAATCCTTTCCTTTTGAAAGAAGTCTGCCCCTGCCAAATGGAAGAATAGCCGGTTCCGGATCAAGTTTAACACCAAAGCCTTTACCACGCGGATAGCGCAGCACTACAGGCTTTTCAAGCGCAAGTGCTGTAGCCAGCATATGCTGCAGTTCATTTTCGTCAGCAGGAGCCATACAGACAACATCCGGCAGCATACGGAAAAGAGACATATCAAAAACACCGTGATGCGTTGGTCCGTCCTCGCCGACAATTCCGGCGCGGTCCAGAGCTATCACCACTGGCAGTTTCTGCAGTGCTATATCATGCATCATCTGGTCAAAAGAACGCTGCATGAAAGATGAGTAAATAGCGCAAACAGGCTTCTCGCCGTCAGCTGCGAGACCAGCAGCGAAAGTGACGGCATGTTCCTCAGCTATGCCCACATCATAGTAACGTTCAGGAAATGTATCACGGAATTTATCCGTTCCTGTGCCCTCAGGCATAGCGGCGGTTATTGCGCATATACGCGGATCCTTTTCAGCAAGCTTAACAAGAGTTTTTCCGAAAACAGATGT
>CACZRG010000045.1 GCA_902783485.1 uncultured Elusimicrobium sp. | reverse complement strand
GCGGCCCATTTCCCCCTTGATTGACTGAAGACATGAAAGATCAACACGCACACTTGTGTTACGGATATACTTGAAGGCATAATCGCCAACTGTTATTGATTTTTTTATCGTTCCAAGCATAACCGAACGCTCATCAGCCAGCACCGAATAATTATGAAGCGTGTTACCAACAGATCCTCCGGCATACTCGCCGGTTATATAGCCTTTTTCCTTCAGGATATTATAGATATGTTCCGTCTTGTCTTCAGAAAGGACATGAGACTCACCTTTCTTTAGTCCGTTTTCTTCTATGAATTCCTCAGGAACACGGCTTTCTATATCCACCAGAAGCTGATCTATTCCAACAACATAATAACTTTCGGTTTCAAGCACATTGCGCACACCGCTTTCGCGCGTATTCTCTTTCTTCGGGAAATAATGCTCGCTTTTTCTTTTGCCGGGAAATTTCATAAAAGTCTCCAGATTAATATCAGATTATTAAATAATACAAATTTATAAATTCCTTAATGAATTCATTCTGACTTATTTTCAGTTTGTTTCAGGATAATCCCTGCGGCGCTGCTCATGCATGGGATGTCTGTCACGCAGTTCCGGCTGTATTATAGTTCCGTGACTGTTTTCAGCTTTGTCTATAACACGGTTGACTATAAGCACACCGAATATACATGCGGCAGCATCGCATACAGTACGTGCAGCAAACAGCCCGGTGACACCCCAGAAATGTGCACCTATTATAAAGCCGGGAATAAGCAGCAGGACTATACGTATGGTATTAAGCCCCGCAGAAAACAAAGGACGCTGCATTCCATTCATAACAAATGTACAGTAACGGAAAACTTCAAGACATCCGTAACATGCGCAGGTAATGTACACATATTTTATTATTATCCGTATTACCTCCTGATCCTGTGAGAAAAACGGGGCTATGGAAGGTGTAAAAATATAAAACATCACTGCCATGCACAGGCCGTATATAATGGCGAAGGACATGGCGAGATTCTTGCCCTGACGTATGCGGTCGAGCCTGCCAGCACCATAATTCTGTGCCACAAAAGGTGTAAGCGTCATACCTATCGACATTGGAATAAGGCAGGAAAACATCTCAAGGCGGCCAGTGACTCCGAGCGCAGCAACAACCTCAGTACCGAACCCGGCAGCCAGTTTTGTATTAATACCCAGACACACCGGGGTAAGAACCGAACTGTACACTGCCGGCAGCCCCATATTAAGAACCCTGCGCCAGGAAATAAGAATGCGGCGGCGTGATTTAACATCTGCATTAAGCAGATGATGCTTCCTGCGCAGTATACGGAAAGAAAGCGCAAGTATGACACTCTGCGCTATTATGGTGGCAAGTGCTGCACCCTTTATCTCCATACGTGGAAAACCGCAAAGGCCGAAAATCAGGAAAGGTGAAACTGCAAGATTAAGCCCGGTTCCGGCAACCATAAGTGCACTTGAAACTTTTGTATTTCCGGTGCAGGTTATTATATTCAGAAACATATTCTGCAGACACTGCACACCCATGCCAAGATAGAAAATCCTCATGTAGTCACAGGTAAGCTGCAGTACATTTCCCTCAGCACCGAGACGGCGGAAAAGAGGCTCCGCTGTGGCAAAGCCGGCAATACACAACAGCCCGGACATCAGCAGCATGAGCAGAACGGAATGCGAAGTTACCCTTGCCGCCTTGGCATGATTGCCACCTCCAAGCGAATATGCCACAACGGTCATGGTCCCGGTTCCTATGGACATAAGAGCAAATCCAACCAGCATGACCACCGGGAATGAAAAAGACATGGCAGCAAGAGAATCAGTGCCAAGACGTGAAACCAGCCATGTAGTGGTAAGATTATAAACCTGAATGGCGAATGTGCCCGCGAGCATGGGCACAGCAAGATTCATTATAGTCTTAGGAACACTCTGTGTTATCAGTGAAGCCATATTTAAAAGAAAACAGGACCGCGTCCGTAAAGGACGGGTCCCGCTCATTAAAAAACAAAAGTATTACCGGCCTTTGAGCCAGTTAAGGAAGTCAAGCCAGCCTGAAGCCCTGCTCCATGAAAGATCGGCATAACGGGAATAAGGCCGTTTGGTTGAAAGATAAACAGCAATTCCATGAGCATGAGTGGCATAATCCTGTCCGCCGTATCTGGCTTTTGCTGAACGGTTAGCGGAAACAAGATTATTCTTTATGTAAGCGGAAAGCTCCTGTGCCGCTGCCTTAACTTCAGCATTTTTTGAATTACGCGCCATGTAATCAGCGAAATCAGCGAAGTCTTTGTGTGCAGGATCGTCAAAATGTATTATTTCAGAAATAGCCGCCCGCGCTGTCCGGCTGTCTTCCGCTTTCATAATAGCGGAAGTAAGTTTTTTCACAATCTCAGGGAAATCTGCCATGGCTTTGGAATTTATCATGCTCTGCGTATATCCTTCGCCGGTTTTATCATAGAAATTTCCGTATGAATCCACGAAGAACTTCGCAGCTGTCAGTGAATCTATGGAATCAGTGGCATTCACAAAAGGTACAAGAAAACCGGAATAATCTCCACCCGCTCCTGGTTCTGTCTCTTCCGATCCAACGACATATTCTGTTATATCCTTGAGCTCATAAGCGACTTCCGCCATCTGCATAAGGCAGGCATCGGAACCATATACATCAACACCGCCCATCTCTTTTATCGCCATGGCAAGCTGGGGAGTATTTATGTAATTATCCGTCTCATCATCATAGGAAATGCCACGGCTCATTCCCGCGCGGATTTTTTTGTCCCAGCCGGAGCCATGATTTTCCACTATAAGAAAATATTTCTTTGCAGGGAAATTTTCCTTGGCCCATTTACCAAAAGCCGCAAGTTCCCGCCAGTCGCCCATATCGGCCCCTGTCAGTTTCTGCAGCACCGGTGAATTTATGGTATTCATGTCGGTATCATGTTTCACAAGATAACGGTTTACGCTGTAATAAGAACCGTCATCCGTATCAGAATTACAGCCAAGTTCTGCTACAATATTAACCCTGGAATTTGAACCGGCAGTTTCCATTTCATTGAAATCCTCTTTTATATAAGCGGAAAGGCTGTTTTTGCCGTTCATGAAAATCATTATAGTCCAGTCCGCAATTTCACGCGTACTGTCATTGTTTTTAACCTGGGTCTGAATGCGCACTTCCGGTGCAGCCGGAGACTCATACATATCCGCAACCCGGATAAGATCCTCTAAAGCGGAACCGGCATAAGCTGTACCGGAGGCAAAAAGAAAAGCGAAAACTGACAGAAATACTCTTTTCATAAACAAACCTCATTTGAAACAAACTGATATTACATAATTATAAGTTATTACCGTACAAGTGTGTAAGTGGCATATGGCCCCTGCAATGAAAGGACTTTAGACCTATACTGTACTGTTATGGAAAAGTTATAAGATAATTTATATGCCCGCGTTCAAAAAATATTATTCCAGATGTCATGTTCTCACTTTCAATATGCCCATACCGCAGCTTGGGGTGAAATCCCGCAGGATATGGATTTATTTACCACCGGGTTACCGTGAAAATGAAAGACGCTACCCGGTACTTTATATGCACGACGGGCAGAACCTTTTTGACAGATCAACCTCATACTGTGGTGAATGGTCAGTAGGACGCAGCATAAACGCCATGGTAAAAAGCGGCACGCATACAGGCGCAATAGTTGTAGGAATAGACAACGGCGGCCCGGCACGTGGCAGTGAATACTCCCCATGGAAAGGCATTGATGTAAAAAAGCCCCGTGGTGAGGAGTATGTTCAGTTCATAATAAACAATCTTAAACCTTTCATAGATATAAACCTGCGCACACTGCCGGACAGAAAAAACACCGGCATAGCAGGCAGTTCTGCCGGCGGCATAATATCATTCTATGCAGCTGTAAAACATCATGATGTATTCGGAATTGCCGGAATATTCTCCCCCTCATTCTGGTATTCATGGGATAATGTTCAGGCGCTTATAAAAAACACGGACCTTTCCGCCGGAATGAGAATATACCTTGACATAGGTACCTGCGAGGAGGACAGACCTGAGGATTATCTGCGCTGCGCAATAAGCGCCTCTGAGCTGTTCTCAAAGAAAAAAGGCGTAAAACTTAAATTCATCGTTGATGAAGGCGCGCCACATCACGAAGATGCCTGGGCAAGAAGATTCCCTGATGCCTTCCGTTATATGTACCCGGCAGGGAACTGAAAATTTTTCATTTGTTTTTATTGTAAAATATCTTTGCAGCAATACCAAAGCAAGGGGATATTATGCTTAATATCATAAGAAGCGTATCAGATACTTTTTCAGTCGCCGGACAGACTGTTACTTTTTTAATCACACTGCTGGTTTTTATATCATTGTTCAAAAAGCACAAGGACGAGAATATAAAGATAACCGTATTCATGTGCATTCTTATGATCCCCCTGACACTGCTTGGACACAGCATACTTCAGAAAATCATGAATAAAGGCACGTCTGCGGCTGAAACAAACAGAACCCTTAAAGAGCAGAACATAGACCAGAAAGCGAAAATAGCTTCCCTGGAAAGACAGCTGGACATCGCCCGGCAGAACAAAGCCGTTATAAATGACTATCAGACCGTAAACCAGCATGTTCTGCTTCAGACAAACCTGAATCAGGTAAAATACTGGGAAGATGTCACAAGCAGGGAAAAAGGCCTGATGGATATGCTTAATGACACTGTTGAAACAAAACCCATTGTGGTTAACAGTTATAATATAGATGCAAAATACGGCATTGACATGAAAAAAATAAAGGTCAGAAGGGTAAACAGCAGTAAACTGCAGATAGCCGGCGTAACCCCGGTATACATAGGCAGCACAAAATTTGACAAGAAGACAATGCTGAAAGAAATCCGCAAGGAAGGATATAAAAACGGCGCAAAAGTATCAAGCAAAGTTTACACCGATGGTGAATACATACAGCAGGCCGATAATTATGAAAGCGAAAAAGACAGGGAATTCCGGGAAAATTTCAAAAACGGAGACAACATAGGTCCTTTCAGAAAAGCCGTCACCGAACTGGGGCAGTATGATATAAGAAAAATGTTCTATAACAGCTATCCGGAAATAGAGTTTCTGGATAATGTTCCGGAAGATGACAGTTTCGTAAGCCTTGACGAATTCATAAAGAGCGAAATATCAAGACTTCAGACCGAAATAGACAATACCAGACAGGAAGCCGTAAGCGTACCACAGCCACAGCTTGAACAGGCGGCGCCTAATTAATGAACAAAAAACAGCATAAAAAAGCCTCCTGCAAAGGAGGCTTTTTCATTACGTGGCAATAACGCTGCTGTTTCAGTGTTTCATCTCACAGTTTTTTCAGATACTCTCTTATTATGCTGTTCAGCTGTTCCTTAAGAGATACTGGCGAAATAATTTTTATGTGCGGCAGCCATGAAAGAACAACCGGAAATATGGCGCGGGTATCTGCGGCCCTGCATTCAATTATTATGCTGCCATCACCTCGCGTTTCTTTTACGACCTGCTCAGGAAAATACAGTCTGCGCCTGAAATACATGGCCGCTCCGGCATCAACCTCCATAACCGCAGTAATATTTCGTCTGGCGGAAATCCATATATTTATATTCCCGGCAAGCATACTGTCAATATCCGCAGGCGGCACAAAATACATTCCTATTCTGTAAACTGATGTTATTTTGTCAATAAGGAATGTAAGCATTCTGCGGGTTTCCTCCTCCATGGCCAGCAGATACCAGAATCCTTCAGACCATACAATACGCAGAGGCTTTATGTAATACTGTGGCTTTCTGCCGCCCCTGTATTTTATCTCTATTTTCTCATGCTGGCACACAGCCTCCTCTATATCCTTTAAAAACGGATGCTCAGGCAATGGGCAGCCGCCCGGCAGCATTATATAATATGGATTTTCAGTTTTAGGGCCAAGCATTTTGGCACGCAGATTATCCATGGTGCCGGAAAATGACTCTCCAAGAGATAGGGCTATGTCGCTGAACATTGCGAAAAGAGCGGCCTCCCGGCCTGACACTTTAAGTTTTTCCAGTGAATATCCTTCCGGGAAAGCGCGGCAGCCGCGTATAGGGGAATAAATGGGCAGTCCGGCGCTTTCAAGCAGACGCATATCCCGCTGCACCGTCCTAAGCTCAACGCCTAATTCCGCAGCCATTTTTTCCAGAGGATAAGGCTTATCACACAGCATGCTGAGTTCCGCTATAAGACGTGATATTTTTTTAACAAGCCCGCCTCTGTCAGATTCTTTTTT
>CACZRG010000044.1 GCA_902783485.1 uncultured Elusimicrobium sp. | reverse complement strand
GAAATCCTCGGCGATAACAGCCCTCCAGCCGGAAGTGCCGAATCTTATATTGTTGTTTGCCATAAAAATAAAATCACTCCAGAATGTATACTGCCGGATAAAATAGTCTCCGGCAATATTATATAATAAAAAACAGGGGACTTTTGTAAAGTGTCCCTTATTTCAAGGAGTACTTTATGGCAATATCTGAAATTCTTGAAGTTGAGCAGCCTGTTTCGAAAGACAACATAGATGAGCTTGGCCATGTCAATAATGAAGTATATCTTCACTGGTTTATGAATGTGGCGTCTTTTCATGGAACAATAGCCGGCTGGGGGCTTGACCGTCTTGTTAAAGAGGGAGCCGGGTGGATGGTGCGCAGTCATTATATTGAATATCTTGGCCAGGTGCGGCTTGATGACAGTCTAAGGCTGCGGACATGGGTTGAAACCGCTGAAAAAGCTACATCTGAAAGACATTATGAACTTTTAAATACTGCCACAGGCAGGGTTGTATGCCGTGGTAAAACGCTCTGGGTGTGGGTAAATTACAAAAACGGCCGCCCTGGCCGCATTCCGCAGGAACTTATTGATTCTTTCCGCTCATGGAAATATACAGAGGCTATAGCGGAACAGTGGAAGAATTATCTGGTCAGCGGAAAAGTATCCTGAATACGGAAAGTTTTTCCGGAAAAAGTATACGTGGCTGAATCAATGGAATAAATGCCGCGTAACAGAGGAAAGAATATGGGTTTTATAAAAAGATTATTTCTATATGGTGTAGTAAATATACTGGTTATATTGTCTATTTCCATATTAATGAGCATACTCGGCATTGAACCATATCTGAGGGCCAATGGCATTGATTATGTTTCGCTGCTTGAGTTCTGTCTGTTATGGGGAATGTTTGGCTCGCTTTTTTCACTTTTTACCTCCCGTATCATGGCAAAGCTTATGATGGGAGTAAAACTGATAGACCCGCGTACTTCCGATATGCAGCAGGCAAAACTGGTAAGCATGGTTCACAGGCTGGCGCAGCAGGCCGGGCTCCCCGCAATGCCTGAGGTCGGGTATTATGTCAGTGATGAAGTTAACGCTTTTGCCACTGGTCCCACACGTTCCCGCGCTCTTGTGGCTGTCTCAACAGGTTTATTCAAAAGTATGAACTGGGAACAGATAGAAGGAGTGCTGGGACATGAAATATCCCATGTGGCAAATGGCGATATGGTAACCATGACACTTATACAGGGTATTATAAACGCTATAGTAATGTTCCTTGCCCGTGTTATATCATTCTTCCTTATGAACCGTGGAAGAAACAACAGCAGTTCATCACCCCGGAACAGCTATTTGCTTACTCATCTGCTTGAAGTAGTGCTGAGTTTTCTCGGAATGATAGTTGTTAACTGGTTTTCAAGAAGACGTGAATACAGGGCAGACGAGGGAAGTGCGAGGATTGCCGGCCGCGAAAAAATGATAAGTGCGCTGCAGGCTCTTGGCGGACAGCTTGAATATGCTGATCTTACGGAACATAAATCTCTTGCCACGCTTAAAATTTCTGCAAAACCTTCAAAATTAAGCATACTTTTCTCAACACATCCTTCGCTTGATGACCGTATTGAGAATTTAAGAAAAAAGTCGTTTTGATTCAGAAAACAGCATAACATGAAAGACAGCAGTCAGGATTTATGACGGAAGAAATGAAAAGGGCCAGGAAACTGGTTGAGAAGTCCAGCAGGGTAATGATTTTCACTGGCCCCGGAATCTCGGCGGCAAGTGGAATACCATGCAGCGGTGATATACGTCCCGGTGCCGGAAACTGTCCTTCCGACTGCCGTGAGGTGTATGTCCCGGTGTCATATCAGCAGTTTGTGGATTCCACGATGTTCAAGCAGATTCACTGGAAATTCCTTTATTCAAGTTATGCATTGTACAGGGCTGCCAGACCAAATGCCGCGCATGAGGCTGTCATAAATCTTGAGAAAAGAGGCAAACTGCTTGCTGTCGCGACGCAGAATGAAGATAATCTTCACCGCCTTGCCGGAACCGGTACGGATAAACTTATAGAACTTCATGGAACATGGCTTTATGCCGAATGTCTGGACTGCTATGACTGGATTCCAATGGAAGATATTTTCTTGGCTTTTGCCAAGGATGAATGTCCGCCCATGTGTCACTGTGGCGGCTGGCTTAAACCTGCCCCTCTTATGAAGGGGGAAGAACTGGAAAGAGAAAATCTGATAAAGGCTTTTCAGGCAGCAAGGGACTGTGACCTGATAATCTCAGCAGGTTCATCGTTGTATGCAGAGCCTTCCTCCTCTGTGCCACTTGCGGCTAAAGCGGCAGGAAAACCTTATATAATAATCAATCCTAACAGAACGGCGCAGGATAGTGTAGCAGATATTAAACTTGAGGGCGATGCAGGGGCGCTGCTTCCGGAACTGTTCGCCTGATAAATATTTTTCAGCATAAAAAAAGACCGCCTAAAAGACGGTCTTTTTTTATTTCTTCTTCTGATATTCAGAGAATTTTTGCGGATTTGATATAGTCAAGTTTACTGAAATATTTCCTGAGATATTCATTTCCTTTCATCTGTATGGAACCCTGGTTCGGGCCTGTTCCGGACGGGGCGCCTTCGCCGTATCCCTTGTAGACAGAGTTTATAACATCCATTCCCTGTGAAACCTTGGCAAAAGGTGAGAATCCCTGACCGTCAAGGAATGAGTTGTTTCCATAGTTTATGAAAAGCTGTGTGGTACGTGTGTCCGGACCGGCGGTTGCGAAAGAAACCATTCCCGCTGTGTTTGATACCTTTACCGGGTCATCAGGAATATTTGCGTCTCTCCACATGGCGCTTACCTGCGGGTCTCCGTGTATTCCGAACTGTGCCATGAAACCGTCAATCACACGGAAGAAGGCTATGTCAGTGAAAAAGCCGTTCTTTACGAGATTGTAAAAGCGGTCAGCTCCGTTTGGGGCCCAGGCTCTGGTAACATCGAGAACGATAATTCCTTTTGTGGTGTCAAACTGAACCTGGAATTTTTCCGGTGCCTGTTCATTGAGTTTCGAAGGGAACAGAAGAGTATTGTTCATGTCTTTTGGTGTCTCCTTGACTGCCGTGGCGGCAGTCTGATTTTTCCCGGAGGGCTGGAAAGCCTCCTTGGAAGCTGGCTGCTGTCCGCAGCCGGCGAAAATTAACAGTGCTGTAAGAGCAAAATATTTTTTCATATATTAATCCTCGTAAATTCAGTATATAAAATTTGCATTTGTAATTGAAAATTCGTTATAATATACATATACAGATACCGGGATGGTGTAACGGTAGCACTAGGGACTCTGAATCCCTCTGTCTAGGTTCGAATCCTAGTCCCGGTGCCAGAGTAAAAGCCGCTTTCAGAGAGCGGCTTTTTTTATGTGTTATGATTGCAGATGGAAAAGTGCCGGATAGAACAACAGTCATAAAAAAAGGGGCCTGTTAAAGCCCCTTTTTTTGTATCTGCTATGTTAAGATTATTTTATCAGTCTGGGCTGTACATACGGTGAAAATACAAGAATATCAACCTTTGTGTTTGCTGATCTGAGATATTTATGGAAGTCCTCATGGTATACGGAATGCCATGAAATAGGATTTCTCATGCGTATCCAGTCACCTATGAACCCGAAATGCAGTGTCCTGATAAGATTTTCATAATAAGATGCGGAGGTATCTGACTGTATATTATTCTGGCACATGGGTATGGAATTTGATATCAGATCTCTTTTTCCCCATATATTAACCCAGTGTCTTACATTTCCCGGCATGGAGACATCTTTTTCAAGATTGCCTTTTTCAGCCATGAAATTTACATAGCGTTTTATAATTTTATTGCCAGGTATGAGAGGAGATCCTGTAGTCACCCAGTTGTCAACCTTTACATTGCGGCCTGAATATGCAAGTTTTTTTAGGGCAGTGTGCGAAAGTACCGTTCCCCAGCTGTGTGCATATATATGAAACGGTCTTCCTTCGGCAAAAGCCTTGCCGGAAAGAGTCTGTATTGTGTTCATCAGCTCTGTTACAGCCACTGCCGAATCAAGTGGGTTTCTGGACCATATAAAGGTATGAAGTTCAAGATTCAGGTTCTGGAATTCAGGTATTTTTTTTAGTGGCCATTCGAGATAATAATCGTCATCTCCGGAGCGGGAATATTCTTCTGCCTGTGCCAGAATTTCTTCTTTGAATATCTTGAAATCACTATCGGAGGTTATATCGAAATACTGCTTGAGCCATTCATCATTCTGTGATGCAGTGCGCTCGTCTTCAACCTTTTTTCCGTCCGGGGTTATGCGTCCAAAAATATAGGACCATATGGAGGATGGAACAATACCGGGAATTGTAAGTATTACCGGGCCTTTGTCTTTTGCCTGTGGCAATGCTACAAAAGTACTATCCGCAGGGGCTATATATACCGGCATTACCGGTGGCTCGATATTCCTGTCCGCGTTTACTGCTCTAAGAAGAGATATTGCGCTGGCAGTGTTTTCAGCAGATACATTATCTGCAGCAGCAAAATTAAAAAAAATGGAAATAAACAACAGTATTTTAAGTATCATATATCAATATTTTATAACAAGCCTGCATTTACCGGCAAGGTCAAAGGACCTAAGAAAGGCCTGAATAAAAGAAAAAAAATACAACTGTCAGTAATAAATCTTCTGGTTTATTAGTTTTACTTTGATTTTTTTGTCTCTGACAAGTCTTAGATAAGCTTTTGTGTTTTTCGAGGAATCCACAGGGATAAGAACACGGTGGCGTTTATATCCATAAAGCGCGTCACTCTGTACATATGACTGTCTGAAAAAAGCTTTTCCATTGCTGTCCCAGAAAATGAAATCTCCGGAAAAGGCATATATCGGCTTTGATACGGAGTTCTCTACAACGAGTGTAACGACCATTCCCATTTTACTGCCGCTTGTCCGGTTATCCGCCGAAATAAAATATGTAACAATAGGATTTTTCAGATTTTCGCTGTTTTTTTTCGAAGCCTGTTTTGAAGCGGCCAGAGCCTTGCCTGTGTTTTTTTCAAGCGCTTTTATCCTTTTTTCATTTTTGGTAACACGCTTTTCAAGTTTGCCAACGCGCTGCTTTACGGTCTGGGTATAACCCATGGCCGCGGGAAGAAAAAGCAGGGCAAGCAGAATCAGAAAACGCCGCATAAATATAATTATACATATTTTAACCTTTTTACATAACTACGGATATTTTTGCATAATTTATATTATATTATGCACGAATACTGGTTCCGCGGAGACCGCAATCTCAGTGTCTCATCACATCTTACCCCTGATCCTGAAAAAAGACTGATACGTATGCTGGAGAATCTTAATGAACAGCAGCGTTCGGCGGATTTCAGACTTTTCGCCGGTGCCATTGTTTCAGCTGTTGAAATGTTTGCGCTTACACCGTCGTGTACCGGTGCAGAAATACTGCTCTGCGCTGCTATACTGATTGTGTTCACGGCCATGTCTCCCCTGATGGAAACTGAAAAGCGGATAAAGTTTCTTGATGTGAAGGAAAGCGAACTTCCTGATGATTATATTTTTGACGGATATGATATAGCGAAGTATTCACGTTCCGAACTGGTAAATTTTCTTGACAAGTATCTTGGAGGCGGTATAAGTGCCACGCCATATTACGAGGATATGGTAAGCCGTATATCATACAGTTCCCGCCGGCTGGTACGCAGGCAGAGGCTTCTGCTTGCCATGTGCATTGTAATAGCGCTTGCCCAGGTACCTGCCTGCATTTCCTTTCTGTTCTGAGTGTGAGGTGTAATATGCCTTTAAAATTATTTTTCTGTTTTATTATTCTGCTGTCATCAGCAGTCTTTCCTTTTGAAAATGCCAGGGCCGCCAGGAACCCGGGAGCTGTTTCTGCAGACAGAGCCGCGAAAAAAAATTACACGATCAGAACTGATCCTGTACTGAAAGCTCTTTCCACGGAACTTAAAAGATCATTGCCTGTGCTTAAAAAGGCGGAGAAAGTGCCACTTTACTATCTGGGGTATGAGATAACCGATGTTAAAAGTTATTCTGTATCCTCTGAAATTGGGGCAGTTGTCTCGGAATATGACAGTCATTCCCGTCTGCTTGACATTGATGCACGTTTTGGTTCGTATGAAATGGATAATACACATCAGCTTAAGGGTGGTGAAATTGCCGACAGTGGAACATATTCGCAGCCTGTGCCACTGGAAGATGATACTGACGCGCTACGGGCGGCAATATGGCAGCATACAGACGCTGCCGTAAAAAGAGCCTACAAGGCTTATACAAAAGTTCAGATGAACAAGGCTCTTACAGCGGAAGAAGAGGATAAAACACCGGATTTTTCCGTTTCAGGTAAAAGTCATTTTTATAGTACCGCTGAACTTCCTGTTTTTGACAGAACCATTATTAAACAGAGAATTAACGGTATATCAGCGCTGATGAAGAATTATTCTTATATTTATGGCGGAAGTGTATATTTCAATGTCTCGGCTGACAACAGGTATATAGTAAATTCAGATGGATCAGAAATAAAGACCGGGCAGGTTTATCTTAATCTGGGATTCAGCATTGATTCCAGAACTGAAGACGGTATGGAAGTTTCACGCAGCCGTAGTTATCATGGGCTTAAGATTGAGGATCTTCCACAGCAGGAAAAAATGCTTGAGGATTTTGCTGTGGCAGCCGCGGAGCTTGAAGCGCTGCGTAAGGCTCCGCTTGTTGATCCGTACAGCGGGCCGGCTATAATGAATTCACGCGCAGCCGGTGTGTATTTCCATGAAATAATAGGTCATCGTCTTGAGGGTCACAGGCAGAAGCAGGAGGATTCAGGGCAGACTTTTGCCAAAATGCTTAATGAAAAAATAACAGCTGATTTCATAAATGTTTACGATGATCCCAATGTGCGCTTCTATAATGGTGAGGTTCTGCGTGGACATTATGATTATGACGACGAAGGGGTAAAGGCTGAAAAAGCCCAGCTTATAGAAAATGGAGTGCTTAAAGGTTTTCTTATGAGCCGTTATCCAATACGGGGATTCTCCCGCTCAAATGGCCATGGCCGCAAATCTGCCGGGTATTCCACTTCGGTATCCAGAATGGGCAATACTATTGTGCATGCCTCAAAAACAATTCCTTATTCGGAGCTTAGGGCAAAACTCATAGAAGAAGTAAAAAAACAGAACAAGCCTTTCGGTCTTGTCTTTGATGACATTTCCGGCGGGTTTACCATGATACAGCGTGGTTCAGGGCAGACATTCAAGGTGAATCCGCTTATGGTATACAGGGTTTATCCTGACGGAAGACCGGATGAGCTTGTGCGTGGAGTTGATCTTGTAGGTACACCTATCGCAAATTTCTCAAAAATCGCGGCGGCGGCGGATGACTACGGCGTGTTCAATGGCAGCTGTGGCGCAGAAAGCGGCTGGGTTCCCGTATCCGCTGTTTCACCGAGCATACTTATTACGGAAATAGAAGTGGAGAAAACGCAGAAATCTCAGTCCAGACTCCCTGTGCTGCCACCTCCTTTTGCAGACAATACGGAAGTTTCTGAGGCTTCTTCTGCACAGCATGGTTCCACGACCTATACAGGCATGGGGGAAAACAAATGAAAAAAACAAATATTATTTCAGTTTTTCTTTTAACTGTATTTATGCCTGCTGCTCTTTATGCTTCAGGAGAAAATATAATACAGGATTCACCTGATATTCTCCGCGCAATGCAGGCTGAGATGAACCGTTCCGTTTCACGGCTGCAGATGGATAATCTTCAGAAGCCTTACTTTATGGCTTATACCGTATCAGATAGTGCAGGCAGCTATTTTTCGGCAGAGTTCGGAGCCATCACATCAGAGTCTGTTAATTACAGAAGCCGCCGTGCAAAAACAGAGGTGCGGATAGGTAATAAGGCTTTTGACAGCAGTCTTTATGTCGGTAATCCGTATGGTGACTATGAGCCTGTTTATGGATATATACCAGTTGATGGCGGCTACGATTCCGTGCGTTTTTCGCTATGGCAGCTTACTGATTCTGCCTATAAATCAGCGCTGGATTCCTATGCAAAAAAGCAGGCTTTTGTTCAGTCTAAAAATATAACTGAACTTTATGATGATCTGATTCCTGCTGTAAAAACAAATGGTGATTATGGTGGCCGGCAGGCGGAATTTAATACGGAAAAGGCCAGGGATTATGTGCGTGGACTTTCAGGAATTTTCAAAAAATATCCTCATATAAAAAGTTCAGGCGTGAACATATTTCACAGAAACAGACGTAATTATTTCCTTAACAGTGAGGGAACATGGTTTACCAGAAATTCCTGCGTAGGCCGGCTTGGCTTTTCCGCAGCGGTGAACGCAGCGGATGGTCATATCATTTCTGCTTCAGACAGTATTGAGTTCTGTGACGCAGGTAAGGAACTCCCTGCGTATACGGAACTTGAGGAAAGAGTAAGAAAACTGGCGGAACGCCTTTCTGCCTCGGTTGAATCAGAGACAGTGAATGCTTACATAGGTCCTGTGCTTTTTGAAAAAAAAGCGGCCGGAAAATTCTTTGAGAATCTTTTTGTGAACAATGTGGCAAATCCCAGGGAAATATGGAAGGCTGAAAGCCAGTGGGCACCAGGATATATATACAGCCGTGCAGGAGAACTTGACGAAAGACTTGGAATGCGTGTACTGCCACCTTTCCTGAATGTTTATGATGATCCCTCTGTCAGGGAATTTGAAGGAAAATATCTTTCAGGTTCATATATAATAGATGATGAGGGGGTACCTGTCAGCCGTGTAGACCTTGTCTCAAGGGGAATTCTTAAGGATTATTACAGATTCCGGGCTGCCACGCGTGACTTCAATTTGTCCAACGGGCATGGACGTGCCGATATAAACGAGAATGTTACCGGTGCTCCCGGGAATGTGTTTATAGAGGCAGATGAAAAATCTCCTTATGCTGTTCCGGCTTCAGAGCTTAAATCCAGACTGATAGAGCTGTGCAGGGAGCAGGAGATAGAATACGGTTTTATAGTGCGCGATCTTGGCGGAATGCAGAGCCGTTTCAATGCTGTCAGGGTTTACACCGACGGGCACGAGGAGCCTGCCCATTCTCTCGTTTTTACAGGAACCAGCCTGCGTGCCCTGCGTGACATAGTATATGTATCAAAGGAAAGAAATGTTTATTCTCTTGGCTGGTCTCCGGAAGCAGATCTCATACACCCTGATATTCTTGTGCGTGAAATGGAAATAAAAAAATCTTCGCAGAAACCACCTAAGAAAACATATCTGGAGCATCCATATTTCTCCGGGAAAAAATGAGGCGGTAGTGGCTGTTTTTCAGGAAGATGGAATAAGCTGCAGTCTTTCAGCAGATCAGGCATCCGCACTACGGGGAATACTGGCCTGGTATACTGCCGGGAAGAAATCCAGGTATATTACGCTTGGCGGATATGCAGGTACCGGCAAGACTGCCCTTATGGGGGTACTGCGCAATGAACTGTCGCACATAAACCCGGCTTTGCGTGTCGCTTTCTGCAGTTATACAGGCAGGGCAGCACGCAATCTGGCATACAGGCTGGAACTGCAGAACTGCTGTTTTCCCCGTGATACTGTAAGTACCATACATCGTCTTATTTACAATCCTGTTGAAACAAATGACGGACGTATATCAGGCTGGAGCAGAATCAGCAGTATAAATGCTGATCTTATCGTAGTTGACGAAGCTTCCATGGTGGACGCTCTGCTGTGGGAGGATCTGCTGTCTTTCCGCCTGCCTGTGATAGCCGTTGGAGATCACGGGCAGCTGCCGCCCGTAAGTGGAAATTTCAATCTTATGGCATCGCCTGACCTTATGCTGCGGCATATACACAGGCAGGCTCTCGGCAATCCCATAATAGAAGTTTCTGAGCAGGCCCGCAGAACCGGCTGTATAAAGCCAGGCAGTTATGGCCCCGGTGTTAAAAAATATCTTCACTCGGATGAATCCGCAGGGGAGGCCATCGGTGAACTGCTGGAAAGCTATCACCAGGATACGCTTATACTTTGCGGATATAACTCAACAAGAAACAGGATAAATTCACAGATAAGACAGAATCTTGGTTTTGAGAGAACGGAACCTGCTCCTGGGGATCGTGTAATATGTCTTAAAAACAATCACCGCAGGGGTATTTATAATGGAATGCTCGGCACTATAATAGATATTTATGAGCCTGTGAACGGCAGATACGAAGCACAGATACAGATGGACGAACTGAAAAAGCCTTATACCGGCTTTATCAGTGTGGCTTCATTCGGAGTTGCCGGGAAACACGCCGGTACTCTTTCTTCAAAATATGAAAAGGATACGGATTATTTTGATTTCGGCTATGCGCTTACAGTTCACAAGGCCCAGGGCAGCCAGGCCCGCAGGGTCATACTGCTTGAAGAGCGTTTCCCGCGCATGACTGATGATATGTGGAAGCGATGGCTTTACACCGGTGTTACACGTGCCGAAGAAGAACTATACCTTTTCGGCAGCTGAAAATAACTTTTATACAGAGGTTTGCATATGAAATACAAAGCGGTTGTTTTTGATCTTGACGGAACACTACTTTACACGCTTGAAGATCTTATGGACAGCGTAAATTATGCACTTGCCAGTCACGGACTGCCACGGCAGACGCTTGGGCAGGTGAATGCCCATGTAGGCAATGGAGTAAGACGCCTTGTGGAGCAGTCTGTACCCGGCGGGGAGAATTACAGGAATTTTGAACCACTTTTTGAATGTTTTAAAAGACATTATTCGCTGAACTGCTGTAATAAAACCAGACCATATGATGGAATAACCGGTGTACTGGAAAAACTGCGCTCTGAAGGAGTAAAAACAGCTGTTATAACAAATAAATTTCAGTCTGCTGCCGATGAGGTGTGTGGCAGATATTTCAAAGGACTGATTACCAGGGTTTTCGGAGAGATGCCTGGCATACCGCGCAAACCGGCTCCTGATATGGTTTTTAAGGCTCTTGAAGCGCTTGAAACACCTGTTGAACAGGCTGTAATGTTTGGCGATTCCGAAACTGACGAGCGTACTGCGCAGAATGCCGGAATTGCACATTTTGCCGTTTTATGGGGATTCCGCAGCCGTGCGCAGCTTGAAGCCGTTGGAGCGGTGAATTTTCTTGAGAAACCGGAAGATATTGCTGGTGCTGTTTTAGGCGTATAATCTTCTTCTTAAAAATGTATATTGTAATATTTTTATATAATAAGGCACGGTAATATATAACTGTCCCATGTTATCTGCGTGGAGAAACTATATGGTATTAAAATTTTTCAGATTCATCGCCACGGCTGCTTTTCTGTCAGTCCCATTTTCCCTGGCAGTAGCGGAATCGCTTCCGCTTGAGCTTGAAACTCCGGAGAAGCCTGAATATTATCAGGTAAAAAAAGGTGAGTGGGATTCGCTGAATATGTATTCAAGAACCGCTCCCGGTCTTTATTCCCTTGTGCTGGAGGAAGCGACGGATGAAGATGCTTTCAACCTTAAATATGATGTTAAGGATTTCAGGGCTTTCATGCAGTATGATTTCTCTTTCAACGGGTCAAAAAAATGGCTTTACAAATCCTCATGGGAAAAGAATGAGGGTGATTTCGGGATTTATTCAAAAGCACAGAATCCTGAAATTTCGCAGAATGCCGTGAACGAATTTCAGTTCTGGGAATCATATCACGATGAACTTGTTCCTGTATTTGCCGATGTACCCGGATTTTTATACAAGGATTCAGAAGATAAGCTGCGTTTTAATTTTGATAACACTTCCATAGCGGTGCGCTGCCGTTATCTGATAAGCTGGCGGGACAGGGAGGATATCACGCATTATCTTTCCGGACCGTGGAGCGAAACGGGGTATATAGGCAGGGATGCTTCATTTGAACTGCCGGTTTTTGACGGTGTTCTTCCTCCGCCGCAGCTCAGTTCCCTGCGGTTTGTGGATAATGAAGCAGATTTCGTTATAACAAATCCTGACAAGGCATACGATATGCTGCTGCTGGCATATTTCAATAGTGAATATCAGCTTAACAGT
>CACZRG010000043.1 GCA_902783485.1 uncultured Elusimicrobium sp. | reverse complement strand
GTTTGAAATTTCCGCGTCGTGCTGAATTTATTTCAGCATCGTATCAATACTTTCCTTTAAAAGAGCATTTTATTTCTCTGTTTCTTCCTTTTCCGTTACTGGTGTTTTTTTATCCAGCTTAAAGAAAACAGCTGCCAGAGGGGGAAGTGTTATCAGAATAGACTGTTCCCTGCCGTGCATGGAAACGTTTTCAGATTCCACTCCGCCGAGATTTCCTATTCCGCTGCCGGAATATGCTGCTGAATCTGTATTCAGTATTTCCTTCCAGAAGCCGCCCTGCGGTACGCCAACCCTGTAATTTCCGCGTACAACCGGTGTGAAGTTGAAAACACATACAATTGTGTCATCAGGATTCTTTCCCTTCCTCATGAATGACATTGTGCTCTGCTGTGAATCATTCGCGTCAATCCACTCGAACCCCTCCTGCAGACAATTGTATTCATACATCGCCGGTTCATTTCTGTAAATATGGTTCAGGTCCCGTACCAGACTCTGCAGACCGTGATTTTCCGGATTGCTTGTCAGATGCCAGTCAAGGCTGGCGTCGTGATTCCATTCCCGCTCCTGACCGATTTCGCTGCCCATGAAAAGCAGTTTCTGACCTGCCTGGGCGTACATATCCGTAAAAAGCAGACGGAGATTGGCCATTTTCTGCCAGCGGTCCCCGGCCATCTTGGTGTACAGCGAACCTTTCATCTGCGTTACCTCGTCATGCGACAGAGGCATAACGAAATTCTCGCTGAAAGCGTACATCATGCGGAAATTAAGGGCATTGTGATGATACTTCCGGTATACCGGGTCTTTCTTCATATAGTTTAGAGTATCGTTCATCCAGCCCATGTCCCATTTGAAACCAAAGCCCAGGCCTCCTAAATAAGTGGGGCGGGATACCATTGGCCATGCCGTTGAATCTTCCGCGTATGTCTGTGCGCCAGGGAAATTCTCGTATACCACAGTGTTGAACTGTTTGAGGAAAGCTATTGCTTCGAGGTTTTCGCTGCCGCCGTATTTGTTCGGCACCCATTCGCCCTGCCTGCGTGAATAGTTCAGGTACAGCATTGAAGCTACCGCGTCCACGCGCAGACCGTCTATATGATATTTGTCCAGCCAGAACATCGCGCTGCTGAGCAGGAAACTCTTTACCTCATTCCTGCCGAAGTTGAAAATTGAACTTTTCCAGTCCGGGTGGAAGCCCTGGCGCGGGTCCGCATGTTCATACAGATGTGTTCCGTCGAAAAACTCCAGGCCGTAGGCATCCTGCGGGAAATGCGCGGGAACCCAGTCCATTATAACGCCAATTCCGTTCTGATGAAGGGTGTCAACCAGATACATCAGGTCTTCCGGTTTGCCGTACCGGCTGGTGGGGGAAAAATATCCTATGGTCTGATAACCCCATGAACCATAGAAAGGATGTTCTGTAAGCGGCAGAAATTCCACATGGCTGAAGCCCATGTATTTAACATATTCCGTAAGCTCCTTTGCCATTTCACGGTATGTAAGCGGGCGGTTTCCCTCCTCGGGAACACGGCACCACGAACCTAAATGAACCTCGTATATGGAAACAGGTTTGTCGCGCCCGGTTTTATTCTGACGGGTGTTCATCCATTCCTTGTCATTCCATTTATAGTCAAAATCCCATACCACAGAGGCTGTTTTGGGCGGAATCTCGCTTGCAAAGGCATAGGGGTCTGCTTTTTCCGCAGAATAATTATTATACCGGGATCTTATGAAATATTTATAATTTGTTCCTTTTGTCACTCCGGGTATGAATCCTTCCCATACACCGGAGGATCCTCTGGGACTTAAAGGATGTGAGTTTCTGTTCCAGCCATTGAAATCCCCTATTACGCTTACTGAATAGGCATTGGGGGCCCAGACCGCAAAATGCGTGCCTTTTTGCCCGTCTAATTCTGCAAGGTGCGCGCCCATTTTATTGTACATGCGCACATGGTTGCCTTCATTGAAAAGATAAAAATCCTGTTCGCCTAAAAGTGAGGTTGTACTGTTTTTTTCAGCAGTATCTGAATTCTTTTTTTCAGGAGAAATTTCAGCAGTCAGCTTTTGGGCAGTCTCTTCTTTTATTGTTCCGGCTTTTGCCTCCGCTGTTTTGTCTGCCTGTGCGGACGGAATACTGTTTTCCATGTCCTGAAATGTCATTTTCTTGTTCTTTGAAGTCTGTTTTTTCTTTGCCATAGATTTATTAGAATCCTTAAAATAATAAAATCTTTACATATATATTATAGTATTTTGCCGCAGTCCGTGATTTTTGTCATTTGTATTTGTACAATATAGAAGAACTATGAAAAGATTTATAAACATAATAATGGTGGCAGTGTCTGTAATGTTAATGGCAGCTGCGAATGTATTTGCCTACAAGGTTGGGGACAAGATAACATTTGGCAGCTATCCGTTTTATGAAGACGGCAGGGAAAAAGCAATAGACTGGATAATACTGGATATAGACAAAAACAACAATGCCTTGTTAATAAGTGATTATGCCTTGGACAATGTGAAATATAATGAAGTATATGAAGATGTGACATGGGAAACAAGTAGCATAAGAAAATGGCTTAACAATGATTTTCTAAACAAGGCGTTCACGGATGAACAGCAAAGTAAGATAATAGTGAGTTATATAGAGAACAAGGATAATGCGGAATATAAAACAAAGGGAGGAAATAATACATACGACAAATTGTTTTTGCTGAGCATAGATGAGGCAAACAGATATTTTAAGAATGACGAAACGAGGACAGCATATCCAACGCCGTATGCCAAGAGCAAGAGAAGCGTAAATGGCAATTTGTGGGTATCAAAGGAAATTGTCAGCACGGACCGTGGCGGTTCGTGCTTTTGGTGGTTGCGTTCTTCAGGCTATCGTCAGTATCGCACGGCACTCGTCAACTTAGGTGGTCGCATGGATTCTAGGGGGGACAATGTTGATGTAGGCATTTTCGCTGTTCGCGTGGCCTTAAAAATTAATCTGAACAATCTGAAATCTGCCAAAATCAGTGACATAAGTTCTGAAGAAAATGTCTTTGCTTACAAGGTTGGGGACAAGATAACATTTGGCAGCTATCCGTTTTATGAAGACGGCAGGGAAAAGGCAATAGACTGGGTAATACTGGACATAGACGAAAACAACAATGCATTGGTAATAAGCGACTATGCTTTGGACAATATTAAATACAATGAAAAATTTGAAAATATTACCTGGGAAAACAGCACGATAAGGAAATGGCTGAACAATGATTTTCTGAACAAAGCGTTCACAGATGAACAGCAGATCAAGATAATAGTGAGCTATATAGAAAACAAGGATAATGCAAAATATAATACAAGAGGGGGTAATGCTACAAAAGACAAGCTGTTCCTGCTGAGTATAGAAGAAGTAAACAAGTACTTTAAGAATGACAAAGAAAGAGTCGCAGTAGCTACTCCATATGTGGAAAGAACGGGAGTATTGACTATAAACTATTTGAAAAAAAATCATTATAGCACTTTGAAAGATGAAATAAGAGAATGGGAAGCGGCGGGCTTGCCCGGCGGTTCGTGCTGGTGGTGGCTGCGTTCCCCTGGCATCCATCAGTATTGCGCTGCCGACGTCGTCCCCTGGGGCTGCGTGAATTCTTACGGCAGCCACGTCTTTAATGACCACTACGCTGTTCGCCCTGCCTTCAAAATTAATCTAAATAATCTAAAATCTACCAAAGCCGATAGCACAAGTACCGTAGCAGAGTTTACCAAGCCTCCACGGCTTTCCGTTGGCAATGTTTCCTATTCCGACAGTACAAATTCCAATGTTCTTATGGCTGATGGTGAGGGAAATATATCCTTTACAGTCTCCAATACCGCGGCTGGCGGTACTGCCTATAATCTTAAAGCCATTGTTTCTGCAAAAGATTCAAACGGCAATGCCGTGCAGGGAATTTCATTTGAAAATACAAATGAAATAGGCAATATAGCCCCCGGCAAATCCGTAAATGTGAATATTCCTATAAAGACAGGGGAAAATCTTGCAGGCGGCACTGCGGCTTTTACAATAACTTTCTCGGAAGCAAACGGCTTTGAGCCGGATTCCAAAACCATAAAGATACAAACTGTAAGGACAGACCCTCCAGACGTTCAGCTGGCGGAATTTGGCCTTGACGACACCGAGGGGGAACTCTCCTTCGGCAATGGCAATGGCATTGTAGAGCCTGGCGAAAGCATCGTTCTTAACCTTGCCCTGCTTAACAACGGCGACGGAGCGACAAAAGGCACAAAAATAACATTTGAAAGCGGCGATTCGGAAATTCATTTTATAGACAATACACAGTTCAGCAAGGGCAATATACAGCCCGGCGGAAAAGTGTCATTAAGTACGGCATTCAGCATAAGCCGCCGCTACAAGGGCAGCAGCACATTGCCAATAAAGATGAAAATCACCGACGAGCGTAAGCGTTTCAGCAAGGAAATACCGCTGAATATCGCCCTGAAACGCAGCTATCCAAAGACGGAGATTATAAACATCGCATCAAATTACAAAAAGCCGCAGAAAATCAAAACGCAGACAGACCCATTGAACAACATTCCCGACGCAAAGACGCAGAACAAATACGGTGTTGCGGTAATCATAGGCGTAAGAAACTATGAAAACAAGGTTCCGCCTGTGCTTTTCGCAATAAACGACGCGCAGACTGTAAGGGATTATGTCGTAAAGGCCCTGGGCTACAATCCAGACAATATAATATATGTGGAAAACCCGACAAAAGGGCAGATGGAGGAAATTTTCGGTACGGACAAGACGCACAAGGGAAGACTTTTCAATTACATAAAGCCAGACCGGAGCGACGTTCTTGTTTACTATGCAGGCCACGGTGCACCGGATCAGGGAACAAAGACCGCATTCTTTGTTCCAAAAGATGCCAATCCGGACTATATCAGGATAGGCGGATATTCCATGGAAACATTTTATGCGAATCTGGCGAAACTTCCGGCAAAGAATATAACCGTGCTTACCGATGCCTGTTTCAGCGGGCAGACCGGCGATGGCAGAATGATAATAAATCATGCCAGTCCGCTTGCCGTAAGTGCCAAACTGCCTGGAACAGTCAATTCAAAAATATCCGTGTTCAATGCCGGCAGGGACAGCGAAATGGCCAGCTGGTATGCAGAAAAGCAGCACGGGCTGTTCACATACTATTTCCTGCTGGGATTGGGGGGACAGGCCGATACGAACAATGACAAGACCATCACCGCCGGGGAAATTGATGCCTATCTGCAGGAAAATGTCCCGGGTATAGCCCGCCGTCTGTACAACCGCGAGCAGCACCCTGTATTCACCGGCAACAGAAACGCCACCATAGCGGAGTATAAGTAATGAGATCATGTGATACGTAATGGAAAATACCTGATTTTTATAAATGCAGTTTATCAGAAAAACATTATTTTTTTGTTATTGCATCTGGGCCTTTTGGCCTATGGAAAAATGGGCCGTCAGTCCCTTGTGATATAAACTGCCTGCTGTTAAACTATATCTAAGCCCCTGTAGCACCGGGCAGAAAATTTTGGAGGATATAATGAAAAAAACAACACTCATAGGTGCCGCTGCGATGCTCTTCACCGCAGGAATAGTTTCTGCACAGAATGCTGATTTTGTCAACGGGTTCAATTATCACGAACTCCTTAACCAGCAGAATATTGTAGCTCCCCAGGATCATACATTTGTAGCAGTTCCTAAACCAGTACTTGAACAGCTTGGGCCTGCCGAATGGACCATTATGGTCTTTGTGAACGGCAAAAACAATCTTGAAAAATATGCCCTTCGCGATGTTAATGAAATGGAAATGATCGGTTCCACCGACAAAGTAAATATAGTCGTGGAACTCGGCCGCATGGAGGGTTTTGATTCCAGCGACGGAGACTGGAAAGGTGTACGCCGCTACTTTGTGAAAAAGGACAAGGATACCAATAAGATAACTTCCCCTATGGTTCAGGATTTGGGAATGAAGGATATGGGAAGCTACCAGTCTGTTATTGATTTCGGCAAATGGGCCAAGCAGAAATATCCTGCCAAAAAATATATGCTCATATTCTGGAACCACGGCGCCGGCTGGATCAAATCAGCCGGACTGTACAGCTCCAAGGGTATTTCCTATGATGATCAGTCCAACAATCACATCAATACACCCCAGATGGCTGAGATACTGAAAGCCATAGGCGGAGTGGATGTGGTCGGTTCCGATGCCTGCCTTATGCAGATGGCAGAAGTTGACTATGAGATCAAGGATTATGTGCCTTATATCGTAGGTTCCGAAGAGACAGAACCTGGCGATGGATATACATATGATACTTTCCTTGGCCCTGTGGTGAAGAATCCTGATATGAATGCCGCGCAGCTTGCCAAAGTCGCAGTTGATGCTTACAGCAATCACTACGATTCACAGAGAGGCGGCTATACACAGAGCTATGTGAAATCTGCTGCTCTTCCCCAGTTCCTTAAGCTTACGAATGATTTCGCCAAGGCTGTTATGCAGGCCAATGATGTTGCAGCTGCCAAATATGCCCGCGAGAATGCTATCAAGTTTGCCTATCCGGAAAATAAAGACCTGTATGACTTCACAGCCCTGCTTGTAAGCAAAACCACCAATGCCGATGTCAAGGCCAAAGGCCAGGCTCTGATGAACTATATCACTGGTTCCCTTGTCGGTCACAACCGTACAAAAGATGAACCCGGCTATGGTTACTGGACTGCTCCAAACAAGCTCAGCAGAGCCAAAGGTATAGCAGTATATGTACCTAACAAAAACGTACCTTCCTCCTATAATGAAATGCAGTGGGCTAAAGTTTCCAGCTGGGATGAATTCGTAAACTGGCTGGCATCTAAATAAACATAAACCTACGGTGCAAAAGAAGGCCGGTCTTATATAAGACCGGCCTTTTCCATTTATATAAAAAAGTGGTATGAAAAAGCGGGTATTAAGCCCGCTTTTTTCTTGTCATAGATATATGGAAGGAAAGGATCTGTTAAAGGAAAATATTGACACAATATACTTATATAAAGGACTGCAGTATTACTATGTCGTCCTGAACATGTTTAAGTACCTCTTTAGGCCGTATAGATGCTGTAAAGAGCGGTTAGTGGTAATAGGAACCGGTAATAATGCGCGCTGTAGGGCAATGTTGGGCTGCTTTGTATGGCGTGTGTGGAAGTTAGTTATTGGATTGTAAAAATGCTGCATAAAAAAGCCCCCGTTTTGTCGGGGGCTTTGTTTGTATTTCCGGAAAGAAGATATTTATTTGCTGCCTTTCTCTTCTTTGGCTTTCTTAAGGGCTTCTCCAAGTGCTCCGAGTCCACCAAAATCCTCTTTTTCCTGATTTTCAGTATATTTGGTAATGGTTTCGGTTTTTTCGTCTTCGGCTCTGCTTACGGAAGCAGGAACGAGGGATATTCTCTTGTTGATCATATCAACCTTTTCAACTTTTACCTCAATTTCCTGGCCTACCGTGAGTACATCGCCCGGGTGCTGGATTCTCTTGTCGCCACCAAGTTTGGAAATATGAATGAGTCCGTCAATTGTGGGGGCAAGATTTACGAAAGCTCCGAACTGGGCTAATCTGCATACTTTGCCGGTATGATAGGAACCAACCGGGAAGTTTTCTGCTGCTGAATCCCACGGATTCGGAAGAGTGTCGCGGAGGCTGAGGGAGAATTCCTCATTTTCCCAGTCTATGCTCTTTACGATAACATCAACTTCCTGGCCTACCTTAAGTACATCCTCGACTTTTTTTGTTCTCTCCCATGATATTTCAGATATCGGGAGCAGACCTTCAACGCCGCCTCCGAAATCTATGAACGCGCCGAAATTCTTAACGGGGATAGAGGTAACTCTTCCATGAACTTTGTCTCCCAGATTGAGTGTTTCCTTGAGTTCTTTTACTACGGCTTCGTGATCTGCTGCTACAATTTCCTTGCGTGAGAGTGTTGCAGAGCGGCCTTTTACTTCTATTACATAAAAATTCATTACGCGGCCGATATAATCCTGCTTGTTGGCGTCGCGGCGTATTCCCATGTGGGAGAATGGGCAGAAAGCGCGGGAGCCGCCTGTGAGTGTTACTTCAAAGCCACCCTTGATATCTTTGGTAATTGTTCCTTCGAGGGGAATATGTTCCTCCATGGCATCATGGAGCATTGTGCGTGCGGCAGGGCCGGTTACCTGTGTGGTGAAGTGCATTTCGCCGTTTTCGGTTTTAAGAAAATAAGCGCGGATGGTATCTCCTACGGATACATAGAGATTGCCTTCTTTGTCCTTAAGCTCATCAGTGGATATGAAGCCTTCGCCTTTTCCGCCGATTCCCAACAGTGTCCATTCATTTCCGATTGAAACAATGGGCGCTTCAATTTTTTCGCCGGGCGAAAGGCGCTGTTTTTCATGGGCAAAGCTTTCATTTAAAAGCTGCTCGAAATTTTCCTCCTCCTGATTTTTATTTTCATTAATGTCTTCAGTCATGGTCGTATCCTCTTAGTGTAAAATAAAATTTTGAATTGAAATTTCAGGCAGGTTTTGAGCACTTAACAATTCAATCACATATTTATTTTACAATATTTTTTATTAAAGATTAAAGGGCTGCAGGCATATGCTTAACCGGCAGAATTTATGTAATTTACCTGCAGTCTGATTCTGCTTTTTATAGTTCAATATCTATGCCTGCGGGACAATGATCCGAGCCCTGTATTTCTGGCATTATGAATGCGTTTTTTACACATTGCATATGCTCATTGTCAGCAAAGAAATAATCAAGTCTCCAGCCTACATTCCTGCTTCTTGCACGGGTTTTGTAATCCCACCATGTGTATTTCTTTGGTTCATTGCAGAAATGTCTGAAAGTGTCTGTCCAGCCTGAAGCTATAACTTTGTCAATCCATTCTCTTTCTACCGGCAGGAAACCTGTATGGTCACCGTTTGTTTCTGGATGCTCAAGGTCTATGGGTTTATGAGCCGTATTAACATCTCCACAGAAAAAAACTGCTTTTCCTGCCTGCCGCAGATTGTTTACATATTTCAGGAATTCATCATAGAAGTCCAGCTTATAGCGCAGCCTTTCCTCGCCCTGCCCGCCGTTTGGAAAATAGCAGGTTATGAAAAAGAATTTATCGTATTCAAGTGTTATAACCCTGCCTTCACAGTCAAAGCGTGGCTGTCCGAATCCTTTTCCGGAGTTTAATGGGCTGTTGCGGAAAAACACCGCTGTTCCGCTGTAGCCTTTTCTTTCCGCACCGTTCCATATTCTGTCATATCCTTCGAATGAGGTATCTTCAGGTTTAAGCTGTTCCGGCAGTGACTTGACTTCCTGAAGTCCAAGAATATCAGGCCTTGCAGACATAAGGAAATCCGCAAAGCCTTTTTTCAGAACGGCACGGTAGCCGTTTACATTCCATGAAAGAAGCCTTAGTTTCATTTTGAAAGCACTTCGTGCAGAGCCTCTGCCATTGTGGGGTGTGCGAAAATCATGTCTTTCATCTGTCCGCGGGTAAGTTTTAATTTTACGGCAAGAGCCATTACATGAATAAGTTCTGTAGCAGGGCCACCTACAATCTGGGCGCCTATTATGACATCTGTTTCCGGGTTCCACACTATCTGGACAAAACCTTCAGTCTCGTCACTTGCTACGGCACGTCCTACGGCAAGGTGGAATACACGTGCTGTTTTTGCTGGAATACCTTTTGCCTCGGCAGCTTCTTTGTTAATGCCTACACTTGCGCTTTCCGGCCAGGCGTATATACATTTTGGCACTATGTCCCCGTCAAAAGTCTTATGCGAGCCTGTCATAACATTCTCTGCTATGATTTCGCCCTGCCTTGAGGCGCTGTGTGCCAGAAGTGAAAGGCCGTTGACATCACCTGCGGCGAAAATATCTGGCACGACTGTTCTCATTTCATTATCTGTCTTTACACCCTTGCGGTTCCATTCAAGCCCGACTGTCTCAAGGCCCATATCAGACAGGTCAGCAGTCCGGCCTGCCCCTACAAGCACTGTGTCGGCTTTTAATTCCGTGCCATCGTCCAGTTTTAGTGTCTTTATTTTCCCGTCAGATGTTATTGTCTCCGTCTTCCGTCCGAAAATAAATTTTACTCCACGCTTCTCGAAAGAGCTTCTTATCGCACGTTTTACCTGCGGATCTTCTCCTGGAAGCATATCAGGCATTATCTCAAGCATTGTCACATCTATGCCGAGAGCGTTGAAGAAGCAGGCAAATTCAAGTCCTATAACTCCGGCTCCGACAATAACGGCCTTTTCAGGTTTTTCGGGAAGATCGAAAACCCTGTCGGAATCCGTAATAAGTTCAGGAGATTTATTAAATGGCGGCGGGCAGGCTGGTTTTGTACCGGAAGCCAGAATGGCGTAATCAAATTCTTTTTTTATTTCACCTGCTTCTGTTTTTACTGTTATCTCTTTTCTGCCTGAAAACCGCGCCCGTCCTTTTATTACCTCGATTTTTCTGCTTTGGAAAAGTCTTTCAAGCGAGGTACGTATTTTGTCCGATACGGCTTTTCTTTTCGCGGTTATTTTGTTCCAGTCCAGCATTTCAGGGTTGAAATTAAGACCTGAATTTTCTTTCATGAGATTTTCTATGCCTTGAAAAAGATGTACTCTGTGAGCGACATTCAGAAATGCTTTTGAGGGAATGCAGCCTCTGTTTAAGCAGGTTCCGCCCATTTCCCCGGCTTCTATAAGAGTTACTTCCGCGCCAAGTTCCTTGAATTTCAGCGCCGCCGGATATCCGGCCGGTCCTGCACCTATTATTGTTACTTTTGTTGCCATTTTTTCTCCCTTTTGTTTTCAGATGAATGTAAACTGCTGAATGTGAACTGTCCGTGACAGATATGCTGCTTTTTTGTTTTTCTGGAGGTCACTATGACATCCGGACTGCAGTTACTGGTCTTTATCTGTTTTTATCCGTAACCGGAAAATATCCCAGTACAAATTTCTGAAAATCCATATATGACTGTTTCAGTTTCTTTGCCAGTGTTTCCGAAAGCAGTGGTTTCAGTACAGGATTGTTCATATTGCCTGAAATATGAAGCTTTACATTATTTTTCCCTATTGAAACCGAAGCAGAGGCTACTGAGGTCTCCGTACCTCCGTCTATTTTCATCCCACCGTCAAGTTCCATGAAATTGCTGCGCAGCGACAGATTCTGCAGTTCAATTGTATTATTTTCAAGGCTGAAATGCCCTTTTGCTGAGTGAATTTCCGCATCCTTTATTACCGGAGCCGGCCTGCCTACAGCAGCTGCAAACAGTTTGAGATACTGGGGAACTTTGTCGTAGATATACGGGTCGTCCTCAGGTATTAAAAGACCTTCCGCAGAGAATCTGGATATATAATTTTTACTGGCTATTGGACTGTTGATTCCAGCCATATCCATGTGCAGTCTGAGTTTCTGAAGGCTTATTTTGTCCCATTCCAGGCGGCCTGTGTTCATGTCACCGTGAATTTCAGACAGTTCCCCTGCGCTGAAAAAAGTTTTGAGATTTACCGAAACAGGAGCTTTTACCGGCCTGCCGCTCAGATCTGTTTTTATTTCAGCCTGCCCGGCAAGTGTAAAGATTTTGCCCTCATGCGAAAGTTCGAGATCGGTTTTTTTCATCTGTACGGAAAATCTGTTTGTTTCACTTTCAGCGGAAATAGTGGCATTTTTAAGAGTAAGATTATCTATTATCCAGGTATCCTCAAAATATTTTTTATCTTTTCCTGTGTTTTTTCCATCTGAAGAGTTGCTGCTTTCTGGTTCAGAGGCATTGGTCAGATCCTCAAAATCCCAACGGCCGTTTTTCTCGCGGATATTTATTTCCGCGTTCTCAATTATAAGAGCCCGTATGAAAAAAGAGGAAGAAGTACGTTCTGCTTTTGATGAGTAATCGGGATAGAGAATAACCTTGTCCGCACAGAAAAAATTCCCTTTGCTGAAATCCGGTTTCTGCGATACACACAGTCTGGTAAACTGCATGTTTTTGTCGGTGAATGAGGCATTTTCAAGTTTTATGTCCCTGCCGTACTGTTCTTTAAGGCTGCTTATAAGAATATCCGCTGTTTTATTAAGCAGCGGATTGCGGAAAAGCAGCACAAGAATTATTGCAGAGAGAATCAGCAGAAAAACGGTTCCGGATATAATCAGGATTTTTCTCATATGGAATATGGTAGTCTTTTCATTGTTATTCTTTCAAGGCCTTTTCACGGAGTATTTTTTAATTGTATAATTACATTGTTATTTTAAATTCTTTTGTTTGCCGAGTTTAATATGAAAAAATTTCTGTTAGCTGTTTTTGCTCTTCTCCTTCCCGTCGCGGCTGTTGCCGGAGAGTTCAAGGACAAGGATTCCATATTTACCATAAACATGCCTGCCGGCTGGTCAAAGGGGGAGAGTGACAATCCGGCTGTATCACTGCGGGTTGAGAACGGTTCTTCATCTTTTGAGTTTGAAAAACAGGAAGATGTGCTCAGTGATTATTACCTGAAATCAGGTGTTGGTGAAAGTGTAGAGGCTGTAAAGGCCAGAGGTGCAAATTTTTACGGCGCAGAGATTAATTCCGTAAGCATATACGGCGTGACAAACGCATATTATACGGCATATGAAGCTTCCGGTGTTAATGAATGCGCGGCTTTTTTTACATACAACAACCATTCTTTTTCAATGAGTGCTGTGGGTGTAGGTCCGGAGCTCTGCCGTAACATTATTGCCACGGTGTGCAAGCCCGGCACAAAATGTGTGCCTCCATGCAGCCCTTATAACTGTATGGCTCCTAATTACTGCAAGGCTGGCAAATGTGTGGCCCCTCCACCATGCGCTCCTGATAACTGCGCAGCCCCGAAAATATGTAAAAACAACCGTTGTGTGAATCCTCCGTGCTCACCTGAAAACTGCGCTGCCCCAAAGAGCTGTGTGGCCGGCCGCTGTGTGCTTGCCACGGCAGCAAAAGATAAAAAGAAAGCTGCTTCTGACAAGTTTGAATCATCAGCTGGCACTGGCGACGAATCAGAAGACGGCCAGGAGGAAGGTACCGGAACCTCTGAGGATTCTGTTGAGAATGCGGTAGAAAATGCTGCTGCCGCTACAGAACAGGCTGTAAGTTCTGTAATTGATTCAATAAGCAATGCCAGCAAGGCGAAAACCGCATTGCCGGAGAAAATAAGAAAGCCTGTTCCTATTTTTGTATGGGCTGTTATTTTCGGACTGTGGTTTATAGGCGCAGCCATGGCACGCGGAACGGCCAATCTGCATAAGAATCCGAAACTTCCACCGCCCCCCAAGGAAGTTCCTCCGGATTTCTTCTTCCCGTTTGTTATAAGCACAATGCGGGCGTCTACTTTTGTTCAGTACAATGTTCAGACAAGACAGAAACAGAAACTTTACGGAAGATATGAATATAAATATGTTCCTTATCTTGTATGGCCTGTGACTGCGCTTATTGTTTTCCACATAGTATGGAGTGTTATAGGTTTTGCGGGACAGAATGACCTGTTTATATCCAAAATATTTGCCCTGCCTTTCGGTAGTTTCTTATCCATGTTCCCGGAACTGCCTTTTGTTGTGCTTATCTTCATAGGGCTCATAATGTATTTCAGACGCTCAAAGACTATTGATATTTATGATTCCCGCCAGACGCTTATGATGAGCGCTGCGAAGGAAACAAAGGATTATTGTATAATCCGCGATGGTAAAGGCAAAGAGGTTGCACGTCTTATCAAGAAGAGTTCCTCACCGAGAACATGGGAATTTATCGATGCGGACAACAACCCCATGTTTATTCTTAAGGATGATGCCCCGGCTATTTATTCCGCACGTAAACTGTTCGGCTATCAGGGCGGTGCACTGCGTTCGAGGTATGGAATATTTGATAACAATGAGAAACGGGCCGGTTATACATTTATGGACCCGATGTCTGCGGACAGATTCCAGGTTCACATGGATTTCGCTTTCGCGCGCATTGCGCATCCGGCGCAGATGCTTGCGGCTATACTGTTTGTGATTTCCTATGAGAAGGATTCCTGGTATCCTACAATCTTCTGACATCTGTCTTGCTTAAAATAATAAGAACATTAGCGATGTCATTTAGGCATCGCTAAGCATTTAGGAGGCTTATATGAGAATTGGAATACTGACTGGAGGGGGAGATTGTCCAGGCCTAAATGCTGTTGTGCGCGGTGTTACAAAGTCTGCCCTTAAACATGGCTGGGAGGTCCTGGGTTTCAGGGAGGGATTCCGTGGTTTTACGGAAGGCTCATATATACAGCTGGGGGATCACGATGTTTCCGGCATAATAATCCGTGGTGGAACCATTCTCGGTACTTCAAATATAGCAAATCCGTTTTCCTATACCCTGCCACCTTATGGTACACCGGAACATCCGGCTGATCTTTCTGATATAGTAAGGGACAATTTTAAAAAATTCAAACTTGATGCGCTTGTCGCAATAGGCGGAGACGGCACACTTTCAATGGCGAAGAAAATACATGATATGGGACTTCCGGTAGTCGGAGTGCCCAAAACCATTGATAATGACCTTTCAGCAACCGATGTCACATTCGGCTTTGATTCTGCGCTTACAATAGCAACGGAAGCCGTAGACCGTGTTCACAGTACTGCTGAATCGCATAACCGTGTCATGATTGTTGAAACAATGGGCCGCTATGCAGGCTGGATAGCCCTTCGTGCCGGAATTGCAGGCGGTGGTGATATAATACTTCTGCCGGAAATACCTTACCGGGAGCAGGAAATTACAGATGCGGTACTGCAACGCAGACAGCGTGGCAAGAAATTCTCGATAATAGTGGTTTCAGAGGGGGCGAGACCTGAACACGGAACTATGACCTCCTCCAGAATCGTAAAGGGATCACCGGATCCACTCAGACTTGGCGGTGTTTCGTATAAAATAGCAGATATGCTTGACCGCTCCGGGCTTGATATGGAAACAAGGGTAGTTGTTTTGGGACATGTACAGCGGGGGGGTGAGCCAACTCCTTTTGACCGCTGGCTTGCTACGGGTTTCGGTGTATGTGCAGCAGAGCTTGTAGCCGAACAGAAATTCGGATATATGGCGTCTTTCCGCAGTTTCGGTTTTACATCTGTAAAACTTGAGGAGGCTGTGGGCCAACTGCATCTGGTTTCTCCGGATTCACAGGAAGTGCGTATGGCGGCTTCGGTGGGAACATGTTTCGGAAATTCATCTCTTGTAAAGCCTTACTGATTATACCGCATATGTGTTATGTGGTCTGAAATGCCTGCTGCGCACAGCTGTAGTCTGTTTTTATAAATGGAGATATAAAAATGGCTTCTGAATTTTTATATGGAATAAATACTGCCGAAGAGATCTTCAATGCCGGTCGTCGTCGTGTACTGCGTCTTGTTGTCTCAAGCCGCGAAAAGGGACCCAGAATAAATAAAATTGTGAATATTGCCCGTGGAAGGGGAATACGCCCTGAGTTTATGGATCCCAGAAAAATGGACAGAATAGCTGATGGAGGGAATCATCAGGGAGTTATCATAGAAGCTGAACCTGCTCCTAAAATGACTCTTGAGAAAGCTGTTTCGGAACTTGATAAAAATCCACGTGCGATATGGGTAGCTCTCGACGGAATAACTGATCCAATGAATCTGGGTGCCATAATCCGTTCCGCGGCCTGTCTCGGTGTTTCAGTTATACTTCTTCCGGAACGCCGTAGCGCAACTCTTTCCGCCTCTGCACAGAAAACAGCCTCAGGCGCTGTTGAACGGGTTGATATAATAGAAATTACGAATCTGAACCGTGCTATCCTGGAACTTAAGGAAAGAGGTTTCTGGGTATACGGGCTTGACATGAAAGGGCAGCCTCTGCCGGATGTGGAATTTTCCTATCCCTCGCTTATAATAGTAGGATCCGAGGGGGAAGGGCTTCATCAGAAAACCAGGGAACACTGCGATGTTATGATTTCCATTCCGCAGAAAGGCGGGGTACAGAGTCTTAATGCCAGTAATGCAGCTGCTATAGCTTTCTACGAGGCTTCCAGAAAACTGTAACGGCGTGGCAATTCAGAAGAATTCCTGTACCTTGTAATCTTTATTTATGTATTTTCTGCTGAGTCCGCCTATTCTGCCAGGCGGAAGTCTTGCGGGACCGGCTGGTTCGGTAAGCACATATTTTGTTCCGCGGTATGTTAGAGTTTCGTCACCGTTCATAACCGGAACTGCAATTCCTAAAAAATAATGTTCCGGAACCTGTATTCCTATAACCCTGATTGACGGCCAGTGGGAAAGTACTGCAGCCATAAGCAGTGATTTTGTGTCGCAGTCTCCACGTCCCTCGACTATAGTCTGAACCGGTGTGTAAAGACCGTTGAAAAACTGCCTTCCGGTATTAGTTTTTATTGGTGGAATTTCATAGCTTATGGCACTCTGAACCATGGATAGAACAGCGCCGGCAATTTCTCTTTTTCCATAATTATGCTCCGCAGCTTTTTTCCGTAGATCATCTGCGAGAGTTCTTACATTGTTTTTCTCACGTTGTGCAATGACGGGCAGGTCCCATGAAAGAGTTCTGCTGACTGGGTCAAGGTTCATTCCACGCTGTGCAAAAAAACTCTGCGCCTTGGGCAGACATGCTTCAGGCAGTTGAAAAGGCATACCTGGATTTTTTGTGCTCATCTGCAGTGTTTTGTCTTTATCGTCCAATGAGGATCTGAAAGTGCTGCACAGTGAATCCAGTTCCATCTGCCGGTAACCGTATTTTGTTACCGCAATATTGTAGTCTGATTCGTATATTGAAAAGTTCAATACAAGGTGATCGTCACTAAATGTGTCGAAAGAAAGAGTAGTGAAAATCCTGTTTGCTTTCCTCCATGTTCTGTGAGGAGGAGTTGATAAATCTTCATTTATGTTCCCGGTAGTTTCTTTTTTTCTGAAAATATCCCTGTCTGGTGTAAAAGAAGCAGATTCTGGAATATAGGAACCATGAATATCCTCTCCTGACAGAAGGGCTTTTTTGCCCTGTTCAGGGTTTAAATGCGGTTTACGGCGTTCAAATTCTTCTTCATCGTATGAACTCCTGTCCTTTTTTGCCGGTTTACGCGCAGGACTCATCTGCGGAGTCTTTTCCATTGCACCGATGGATATGGACTGTGCCGCAGCAGCTGAAGTCTTTATAATTTGTGGCAGTGTTAAAGCTGCCACGGTCAGAAGTATCCTGAATATCTTTTCTGTCATTCCATTATTTCAATCTGGCCTATTGACGGCTGTGGAACCAGTGCTTTGGACATGGCGTCTATGCCACTGCCTACGAATGTGGTCGATACCAGCACCACGCATGCAAGAAGTATTCCTATTGCCACATTGCCTTTCTGAAGCTCCTGTCCGGCATTTATTCTTGAACGTATCATCTTGCCGAAAAGACGTAATGTTATCGAGATAGTCAGCATGGCAAGGAAAAGGGTAAGTGCAAGGTGCGCTATGGATATAAGTCCTATCTGCAACGCCCCTACGGTGTAGTCGCTGGGAGAGTAGGCATACATCTTTATCATGGTTGCTACAGACTGCTGGCTTTTAAGAAGCATCATGGAGGCACAGTATACATTCATACTCACAAGGATTCCAACGGCGGTATTCCCGTTTTTTATGGCTTCCTCCATATTGAAATCCGGGTTGGCCTTTATGAAGGCGCGGTATGTGTAGTATATTACAAATCCCGCCAAAATCACGCCCAGAAGGAACTGGAAACCGCTTAAAAGTATTCTGATCAGCATATTTTTCTCCTTGTTATGTCTCTTTTTGTTTTAAATTATGAAAGTTTTTCTATAAGTTTCCTGAAAGTTAAGGTGTCTGGAAGTTCAGAAAAAAGGTTCTATCTTGTAATTTGTCTGTCTCGCTATCAGCCTTTTGGTGGACTCCGCCACAGAGCCGGGTGGAAGCCATGCCGGTCCCGCCGGTTCTAAAAGTACATATTCGCTGCCTTTGTATGTTATGAAAATGTCCCCTTTGGCAGGCATACGGCGTATCGCCATAAGATAATGTCCTGGAACAGATACCCCTACCATTTTTATATTGCTCCAGTTTCCAAGTATGGCACCGGCAAGAGCTGTTTTTGTGTCGCAGTCTCCCCAGCCTGTAAGCAGTGTCCTGAAGGGGGGGAATATACCTACTATATGTATGCCGCTTTTCTGTTCCTGCAATGGCGGGATTTTGTATACGATAGCCGTCTGTACAAGAGACAGCACGCTGCCGACTATATCTTCCGAAGAGTACTTTTTTTCTCTCGCCGCTGCGTTTATGTCTATTGCTACAGATTTTACAAGATCACGGTTCTTTTTTATTATGTTCGGAACATCCGGTTCTATGGTTTTCGTCGAGGCCATTAGCGAAAGACCTCTTGAATACAGAAAAGCCCGTACTTTTGCGTCGTAGTCCCCGTCAGATATTTCCAGGGCTCTTTTTGCGGCAGATTCTCCTTTTGATATATTTTCGTCCCATACACGCTTTCTTTCCTGTTTATACCAGTCCTGAAGTTTATCAAGTTCGGAGGATCTGTAACCGTATTTCGCCGAAAGAGTATAGAACTGCTTTTCATTCATTGAATAATCTATGGTTAGAACATCTTTCCTGAAATTCGTAAATTTATAGAAAGCATTGAGTGTTCCATCTGTTTTGTAAATACGTTGTGCCGTGCCGCTTTCCACACGTGTGTCAGTTCTCGGTTCTATATGCCGGATATGTTCATTCTGTCTGATATTATTGTTCTGCCGGTCTGTTTTTATGTTGTTTCTGTTCAGATCAGATGCCGGGGTAATGTATTTTTTAAAAGTAGGTTTCAGCTGTGGTCTGTTTGTATTCGAACTTGTGAAATCTGTATTTATATCATCATTCTCATCATCTTCGTCGTCTTCATCATCTTCGTCGTAATCTTCGGAATCTGACGAAGCATATTGTATATCTCTCTGCCCCCCTGTGTTTACAATGAGGTGTTTCTCCCAGTCAAGGCCAGGGAACAGAGCGGCAGCAAAGCTTAAAAACGCTATTAAAGTCCACTGTATTTCAATTTTTGTCATATATCAAATTCTGTTTTGAGATAACTTTTTACCTGAAGCATTTTTTCCTTAAGTTTCAGCCTTAGTGTTTCCGGGGATACAAGTTTTATTTCCGGAAGCCATTGCAATATAAGCGGGAAAATCTCCATCTCATGCGAAATTCTGGCAGTTACTGTCAGTATACCGTCTTTCTTTTCCTGGATCTTCTGTTCAGGAAGAACGGTTTTACAGCGGAAGAAATCAGCTGCCTGCCCGCAGGCTTCGAGAGTAACGGAAAATTTTTCCTTTGTATTTACTCCCCATACCGATGTCGCATTTTTCAGGGATTCAAGTATGTCGGGATTTTCCGGCATTCTGTACTCTTCAATAAGAACATCAAGTTTTTTTATTCTGTCAATTCTGTATTTAAGCAGAACTTCTTTTTTTGTCGGAACAGCAAGTACATAGAAAAAAGTGTCGCTGGTAAGTATTTTCAGCGGTTTGAGCACATATTCCTTAAGACCGTTTCTGCCAGGATACAGTATTCTGATATATTTCCTCGATCTTACCGCATACGAAATGTCGCTGTAGATATCCTTTACAAGAGGGGTGAGTCCTTTTGTGTTGATGTCATAAAACAGAGGATCTGCGTCTGTGCCGGAGACTATTCTTGCGAAAATGCTGTCAAATGCTTCAGACACCGGTCCGCCAAGGGAAGACAGTTTGTCCCGCATCATTATAAGAACATATATCTGTTCTTCGGTAAGACGCATTGATTTGAGCGATATACCAGGAGCGAAGGAATACGTTCCCCGTTTTTCGCATACGAGGGAAAACCCTGTCATGTTTATCCGTTCAATGTCACGTTGTACAGATCTCGGGGAGACATTGAATTCCTCTGCAAGTTCTGTTGTGTTTACAGAACCGGAATTAAGACGGTTAAGGATATTAAGTATCCTGTAATATTTTTTGTCACCTTCGCTCAATGCCGCCATTATAAAATTATATTACATTTCATATACTCTTTATATTCCATTTAAATTCCCTATAATATAAGGACTCAGCAGTAAGGCATATGGCTGTTGTAATAAATGTGTCTGGTATGCCATGGAAATAATATACCTGACAATCCATAATTCTGCCGTGTTAAGAATTTCATATTTGCCGTGGAAGCAGTGTAATGGAGGAAATATAAAACATGAACTGTTGTTCAGTCTGTTTTTTTGTGACTATTGTTATTTCAGTGTGTATTTTGTAAAATATTTCTATAGCAGTAAGCGGTCAGGAAATGGAGTCTTGACTGAAAATGAAAAAAATTGCATAATATAAGTATTGCGGGCGTAGTTCAATGGTAGAACGTCAGCCTTCCAAGCTGATCACGTGGGTTCGATTCCCATCGCCCGCTCCCCAGATTTTTAAGCGCTGGGGTAGCTCAGATGGTAGAGCATTCCCTTGGTAAGGGAAAGGTCGTGGGTTCAATTCCCGTCCCCAGCTTAACTATTTGTAAAAAAAGTAAAAAAAGGAACAACAAAACACTATGGCAAAAGAGAAGTATGAAAGAAAGAAACCCCATGTGAACGTCGGAACGATCGGACACGTGGACCACGGTAAATCCACCCTTACGACTGCACTTCTTAAGATACAGTCAGACAAGGGTCTTGCAAAATTCAAATCG
>CACZRG010000042.1 GCA_902783485.1 uncultured Elusimicrobium sp. | reverse complement strand
ATTTTTTTTTTTATTTGACAGATAATGCAGAAGCTTAAGCGCAAGCTGGACATTCTGTTTTATTTTTTCACTACCTTTGAGCAGCAGTTCAGAGAAAAGAACAGCAGGCTGTCTGCCGTTTTCCGTGGTTCCCTCCCCAAATGACTGCAGAATCAGTGAAAAATCCTTGTCCTCCGGCATGGCCTGGCCAATAGTAGTGCGCAGGCCTGAAACTTCCGGAATTAATTCACGTTCATCAGGGTTGCGGACTATCCTGCTGAATTTTTCCAGTATTTCAACAGCTTTTTCAATTTTTTCTTCTTTGATATACTGTTTCATGAGCTGTGCCGCAGCTGGTGCATGTCCGGCAGTAGCTGCCGTTTCAAGATCCTGAATTCCCCTGCTTAAATTTTTTTCAAAATGAAGGGGCTCAAAGCCGTTTATTTCATAAACCGCGCGCTGATAGAGCGCATCGGCATTGCCGCCTTTTACCGCTCCGTTCAGATAATCCACCAAATCATCTTTTATGTTTTCTTCAAAAGTATTTTTGCCACTCTCAAGCGCAGCGGACTGTATTTTAAAAACCCTGAACATGGCTGCGGGATGTTTCATTTCAGCAGCTTTTTTGTAATATTCAAGGGCCTTATCTGGTTCTGAACCTTTTATTTTGTTTTCACACATACAGGCATAGGCATACATGGCAGGAACGCTGCCACATTTCAGAAGCTCCCTGCATGGTTCCACGGCCTTTTCAGCCTTGCCGTTAAGACACAGCAGTCTTACATACATTTCGCGGTAATTTAGATTTTTATTTCCTGATCTGCTGTCTGCAGAAGCGAGTTCTTCAACTGTTTTTTCTGCTTTGGAAAAATCCAGGTTTTTCTTATAGTAAATGCCGAACAGTTTCTCTTTTGCCTGTCTGGTGTTCTTTATACGAAGCAGCTGCTTTTCTGCCTGTTCAAAATTTTTCTGTGATATATACTCATCTGCAAGCTGCTCAATATCTTCAGGAAGCGCTTTTTCCGGAATACCTTTTTTATATATTCTGAAGAATTTCAGTCTTGAAGCACTTTCCGGATAATCGGCAGAGGCTGCAGTTTCCATATGCTTTATGGCCTCATCTATGCTGCCAAGACCGAAATACAGTTCTCCCAGTTCATTTTCCTCTTTTCCGCCAAATATTCCAGCGTCAAGAATTTTCATAACCCTGGAATAAAGTTCTTTCTTTTTCAGATAATTATCCCTTACGGCACCAGAAGCAGCAGCGGCTGCACTGTCCATCCATTCGACAGTTTTTTTAAAATATTCAGCACGGCTGCGGCAGAACAGAAAATTATTTTCCTTTCGTTCTGCGAGATATACATAGAAAAGCGCTGCCTCATATTTATCACCTGCTGAGGAATCAGGCCGTTCGGCTTTTTTCAGTATTTTCAGTTTTTCCAGAATATTTTCCGCATCCTGTCTGCGCTTGTCCTCAGAGCTTATTCCTTTGGAAACATTCAGATAATGTTCTATCTGCCCAATAGCCTTGATTGTATCATTAATCTCCTTTGATTCAAAGCATATATTGGCCGCTTCCAGCCATGCGGAAGGAAAGGAAATATCAGGATCTTTCTGTGCGTCATAATAAAGCGAAAGTATTTCTGCAGCGCTTTTCCCCGTCTGTATTTCCCTGAAAGCGAACATATGCGCCATACGGTATGAGGCGCTGTAATGTCTGGTGCCTTCAATACGCAGGGCCTTCTCATAGTTTTCCAGTGCCTTGCCTGCTTCACCACGTTTTCTTCTTATTTCACCGGCTGTATACCAGGCTTCTTTTTTTATTGCGCTCCTGGCTGCGTTTTTTTCTATATCATTACAGTATTCTTCAAATTCTTCCGGGAAAATGTCTTTTCTTCCAACCATTTCTGATAGTTTTTTTAATGAGTCCAAAGCCGTTTCTTTATCGTAAGAACAGATTTTTTCACAAAGTCCGTCAGCCTGTTTTTTCAAAGCGGCAGAAACCCTGCTTCTCCGTGGTGGTTCCGGCATTCCTGCACCGCCTGTGGTGTATTTATTACCGGCAGAATTGTTCGTTTGGGGTTTTATGTTTTTCTGCGGCTGCGGAACAGCAGTATCTTTTATGCCGAACCTGTTTTTATCAGCTTTGCCTGTTTCCGGTTCAGGTGTTTCGGGAATTGAAAAATCCAGTGGCCTGCCTGCAAACCATTCAAGACATTTTTTCCAGAATGCATATTCTTCTTCAAGCTGCGGTCTGTCTGCAGCTGAAGCTGTTTTTATCTGTTCTTTTGTCTCTGTAGTTTTTTTCTTAAGTTCCCGTTTTATTTCTTCTTCCGCAGGTATTTCCTCAAGGCCCAGGACACTGACCATGCCTTCAAGAATTTCCCTTTCTCCTGCGGAAGGTTCAAGACCAAGAATTTCCTTTATTTCCCTGTTGATTTTATTCATATTTCTGTTTCCATCACTGCTGCGCGCTCATAATAATCAGGCTGCAGTCATCGTCGGTTGCCACATCTGTGGCTTTTTCAAGCAGATTTGCTATTTCCTTTCCAGCCATTAGCGGATTCTCTGTGGCATATTTTAGAAGCGAGGTAAAACTGTTTACAAAAGTTCCGTCAGTTCTTTTCCATACTGCGTCGGAAATTCCATCTGACATAAGTGCGAAAGCCTTTATATTTTCCGCGGATATGCTGCCGTGTTTTAATTCAATCAGTCTGTCCATTAAGGGATCTGTGACAAAAAAAGTTTCATTTATGTATTTTCCGTTCTGGGGTGCGGAAAAAAGCATTGTATCAGCCTGTTCACCGGCAGTATTTCCTGAACTGCTTTGACCGGAATTGTTATTCCCGGCAAGCGTGGCGATTATACCGTCACCGATATGTCCTGTAATATATCTGCCGTTACTGGCAGCGGCAAACATCATTGTACATGCCAGTCTGTCAATGCCGGAAACTCCGTTTCTGCGGGCTGTTTTTTTCAATGCCCTGTGCAGCGATTTCTTTATTTTTTCAGCGGTTTTGTCTTTTTCCCCGGCTTCGAGAGCAGAATAGGTTTCGTCAAAATGTTTTTTTATCCAGCCACATATGAATTCTACGGTTTTTCTGGCTCCCTCTGTGGAATGTGAAGCAGAACCTGCGCCATCCGCAAGGGCGGCAGCATAAACGGCATCCTCCATATCCTGACGTGAATATGCAGCCTTTACCATATCCTGGCATGGCAGGCCCTGTTTTTCATGGCTGCAGCCTGTTCTTACTCCCTGCGAGAAATTCCATTTCATTGCTTCCACCTGCGTCAAAATGATTTACTTCTCCACCTCTATTTCCGGACCACTGTATGAATAAACAGGGTCAGGACTGTTTGAACTTACACTTACACTTATAGCTTCAAAAATTTTTTCAAGTTCCTCGGTTTTGTCTGAGGCATTTATGAATTTTGTTCCTTCCGGGAATTTTATTCCGGCTATCTGTCCGTTAGCCTGTTCCTGTCCCTTTCCTAAAATCACAGGAATAACCTTGTAGTTTATAAGTCTTCTCTGAAGACTGTTCTTTATCCTTAGACGCTGTGTCACAGGCTCTCCGGACGGGGTTGGACGTGTAAGGAAAACCAGGCGGCCACGGGCAAATGATGTTCCCTTTTTATATGACTTTATATGCTCTTCAAGCATATCCGTTCCTTTGTCAAGACCAGTCACAAGTATTTTTCTGTCATTCTCGTATGAAATGTTTTCCACCCTGCCCTGAAGTTTTTCCAGCCATTTGTCACTGTCCCATTCTTTTCTTTCAGTGAAAGGTACAAACACATTTACACTGTCACCTGAAAAAGTCAGTATGCACACATCTACCGCTATGTCTTTCTGTTTTTTTTCTCTTAGGGTTTTAAAGAAAATCTGCAGGATTTTTCTTGTCTGATTCTCACCGCTGTCAATTTTACGCAGATTTGACAGCATTTCCTTTTGCGTCATGCCATATTTACGGCGTATTGCTAGTGGCAGTTCTTCATAGAATTTATCAACAACTTCTGTTACATAGACATTTCCCCTGTTATTGCGCTGCAGTACACCAGGGTGTTTTCCGTCAATTTCTGTTACTGCTTTTTTCAGTGCTTCATCAGTCGCAAGTTTCATTCCGCTTTCTGTATCCAGACACAGACATACCGGTACGCGTTTTACACCTGAATTTAAATCATCAAATTTCATTTTGTCTCCTTTTCATCAGCCTTGAAATATCAAATGCAGTTAAAAATACGCACAATGTCTTCCATTGAAAAACCACGCTTTCTTTTATAGAAAAGAAATCCGTCAGCGTCAAATACGGATTTAAAAAAATTCCGCAGGCGCCCGGGACAGGCATTCCAGAGTTCCGTGGTGTCATTATCTGTTCCTCTGTCATGTCTGAATAAGAAATTCCCATTAAGTATATTTGCCGGGTCATTGAAATCCTGCCAGGGTTCCATGCGCACCATATTATACGGATAATCATTGATCAGAACCCTGAAAAGCAGCACACATATGCCGTATGCCATTTCATATGGCCTGCGCAGTTCCGAAGTATAATCGCAGAATCCCTGTTCTATGCGCAGCGGATGGTCAAATATGCGTTCCGGAGCTGCTACAGGACATGGAAAATTCTCCACCTGATAACTGTCAGTATCAATGAAATATATTTTAGGCCCGTTCCTGTCTTCCCAGACAAGAAAATTATTCATATTAAAGTCTGCCGGCTGAATGTGATGTTCATGCAGAACCTTGAAATTTCTAACAAGGGCATTAGCTGCGCATAGTCTTTTTTCTGCGGAAAGGCCTACAAGGAATTCCCCAAGATGCTGAAAACCCACGGGAACCTGTGGCATAAGTATGCCAATGCAGCGGCCTCCGGCCTTAGGTGAATCGGAAAGCCAGGCTTCCGGCCAGCATATTTCCTCAACATGAGGGGAACCGGAAAGAAGCAGTATGTTTTTTGCTTTTACCCGGTCTGATGTCCTTCTGTATATTTTTGCCAGGAGAGGCCGTCCGCCTGAAACAGCTTTTGTATGGAAAATGACAGCTTCCCTGCCTGTGGAATTAAGTTCAGGGCCGACAGTTATTTCTTTAAATGGAAGTTCCGAACCTTTAACAAACAGAATGGAACCTTCAGAGGGTTTATTAACATCAGACGGAATATCGGGAATTGAAGTTACAACTGTAAGTCCGTCGTAAAAAGGTTTATTCTGATATTTTGTGTTCATTTAAAATTCCTGAATATTACAATCTGCCCAATTTGTGCAATTGCTACTCCACTGCCGTAAAAAGTCTGTCATCGAGTTTTTCCACCAGTATTGCCGGTCTTATCCCGTTTTTTTCACGGCTTACCTTGTCACCTACCGGGAAAATCCTGTTTCCTGCAGCTATCATCATATAATCCGTATCAATTCCCGGAGTGCGCAGCCACCACGGTACGGTACCGGAAAGATCATTTCTGGAGCAGCGGCCATGCCTGTCACACTGAGGCATATAAACCTTTAAGCGGCCACCTGCCGGTGTAAGCGAATAATCCGTGGCTTTGGCTGCCATGGTATCCCTGTCAAGATAACTCATGGCTTCCTGATATGAAAGCAGGAAAACCCGGTCCCTGGTCTGCGGTGTGCCTTCCGTACTCCATACTGAACCACCAGCCGAATTCAGATCGGCGCTTAACATTCTGCTCCAGTAAGAAGCATCTTCCCTGGAAAAATTTATTTCCACCGGTTTGTTGGGAATGAATGAATAAACTATCATTTTCTGCTCGTCCGGGGTAAAGGCTTTTTTAAGAAAATCCGAATTAAGCCATTTACGTATATACGATTCCTGCCATGATGTGGCAAGCTGTTTTTGGGAAAAGGGAGCCGCTTCAAGCGCGTAGCGTGAAAGCAGCAGTGCCTCTCCGTTCTTTTTTACATTCAGGACAAGCCATTCCACAGGCTGTACTTCACCTCTGGAATTCTGCGGATATCTTCCGAAACTCACAACAGCAGCTGTGGCAGCATTTATTTTACTGCCGTTTTGTTGGGAACCGTTTTTTTTTATGTTCCTGTCTGATTTCTGTGGCCCGCGCATAT
>CACZRG010000041.1 GCA_902783485.1 uncultured Elusimicrobium sp. | reverse complement strand
CTGCCCGTTTTCATTCTTACAGTACTGCCGCATATTTCCGAAGGCAGTTCCTCCAGCATGGGAACATGGCCAACAACAAGTACTGATGAATGTTTACCAAGCGCCGCCGAAAGTACCGGCATAAAAGCATCACTGTCCTGAATTGCCAGGGAGTTTTCAACCTGTACTTCAGCGGTATTGCCTCCGCAGCATAATATGTTTTCAGCAATTTTTGCTGTTTCAAGCGCTCTCGCAAGTGGGCTGACTATTATAATCTCCGGCTGGAACCCTGTCTGTTTCAGCCGTGTGGCAGAAGTTCTTACCTGCGCTTTACCGGTTTCAGTGAGAATTTTATCGGAGGCGGAGGAAGAAAACGCCGCCTGCCCATGTCTGAGAAAAACAAGATCTTTAGCCATAATATATAATTTTACAAAATTAATATATAACCATAAGGCATACGCAGGCCCGCCGGATTCAGCCTGGCCTGTAGCGCGCACTGTATAACCAATCTGTAAGCCCGGCTTTGTAAAAAGTTATTCTAAATTGCTAAAATTAATCTGTATCCCCGGGCGTATACACCCGCGGCAGACAGTTAGTTCAGGAGAATAAAAAATGTTTGATAAACTCAAAAATATGGCCGGAAACGCCTCAAAGATGTGGGAAATGAGGAAGCAGATTGCCGAGATGAAAAAAGCTCTCGATGCTGTTGTGATAACAGAAGAAGACAACAATATCAAGGTTTCTGTAAACGGAAGCCAGGAAATAAAAGAAATAGAGATAAAATGCAATCTTAAGGAAATTGAACCCTATCAGCTGCAGGTTTCCATTAAGGAAATGCTTACAAAGGCTATGAAGAAGGCGCAGCAGGAAGCTGCCGGAAAGATGGCCTCAATGGGTGGTTTTCCTTTCTGAATAAAAACAGAAAAATACCTGAAAAAAAGCGGTTTCCTGAACCGCTTTTTTTATGATTTCATAATGACTTGTTATATCAGCAGGCGCCGGCTGTGTCCACAGTATGTTTTTCCTGTGCTGTTCCTGCTGAAAATACAGTATTGGAAGAAAATATCTTTTTGGGACGTAGCTGATAGCTTTTTATTTTTTTCAGCGGGTGATAGGATTCCTTCGCCTGTATAAGACCAGGTTTTTTCAGGTCATTTTCCTTGTTTATATATTCAAATCTTCCTTCAAGGGTTTTGGCGAAATTTTCATCTAAAAACTGGTAAAGTCCTTTTATTCCGGCGTTCGCCTTTTCAAAATTAAGCGCGAAGGTATTGCTGTTCAGTCTGCTGCCTATCGCAAATGCCTCTGTTTTTCCGTCTATTTTTACAAGTACGCCGGACATTTCCAGTTCATTAAAGTCTTTAAGAGCGGTTGCTATCGCATTTTTCTCTGAACGCAGCAGTTCAAGGTTATAGCCGGTATCTTCGTCTTCCGGCAGTGTTCCTAAAAATTCCATACATTCATGTGCATTACAGTTGTTTAGTGGTTCCACTGTCACATTGTGACTGGCCACCGTCAGTTTGCGGAACTGGGATATAAGGTTCCTTTTTTTTGAATATTTATGTCCGGCAAGAGATGACAGATCCTTCGTTCTGTATATGTAGTCTGAAAAACCTTCCTCCTCGTTTATCTCGAAAATATCTGCTGCGCTTTCCCTGTATTTCTCAACCCATATTTCCGGTACACGTATTACTTCACAGGCTGAATAAGTTCTAAGTATTTCAGATAATTTTTCAGGGGAAATAAGACTTCCGTCTTCTGTAAGCGGCATATAAATATACCTGAAAAGTTCCGTGCCACCTTTGTTGCCATCGCCATCGCTTCCTGTGCCCATAAGCGTAAGTATCTCGTCTTTTAACGAGCGGAATAGGGGAAAATCAGCGCAGTTCCATACTATTGATGATGCAAGAGAGTAGTCACAGAGTCCGTATGGACAGTTTATGAAATAAGGCAGAAGAATTTTGTAATCTTCTTTTGATATAAGTTCAAACATGGGAATTTTCAGAAATCATTGGAGAAGCGTTTTGCAGTACACGGAAATGGTTCTTCTCGTAAAAGTGAAAAGTTCCATCCTGGGCTATAAGGCCTATCCAGGTATAGCCAAGTTCTTCAAGTTTCTCTTTTGTTTTTCTTACAAGCTCAGATCCTATGCCCCTTCCGCGTTTTCCCTTAAGTACTGCAACGTCCTGAATATAGGCATCGCTTGTCCCGTCGCCTATTGCGCGTGCCATCCCGGCAAGAATTCCGTTTTCATGCGCAGTTATAAAAACTGCGCTGCCTGTTATGATTCTGGCTAATTTTTCCAGACTGTCACCTTTGTCCCACCAGCCCTGCGCCCTGTAAAGTTCTATTATGTCATTTGAAAGTTTTTCATCTGCAGCCTTTATAAATGTATACTTTACTGAGGTGCCCATGTCATAATGATACCAATTTTTTAAGAGGCATAAAATGTATTCTGAAGAAAAAAACGGTCTGCAGCTTTTGAAATTTGAATCTTTCCGTGATGAGGAAGGAATAGTCTGTGCTGTTACAACGAGGTATCAGCATGTAAATCCTTCCGCAGAATATCCGGAAGGCAAAAGACCATATGATATAGCGCTTTCAAATTACGGTGGTTCACTTGAGGAAAGAGAGAAGAGACTTGTTCCCTTAAAAGAAGCTCTCGGGCTTGAACCAGTGCTGGAAAGCGGGGCATATATGCAGCAGATGCACACTGCAAATATAGCTGTGGTAAAGAAAGGAGGCTGTCTGAACCTTAATACGGACGGTATGATTACCAATATATCCGGCATAGGCCTGCTGGCGCTGTCTGCGGACTGCGGAATGACATGTTTTTATGATTCCCGCAGACATGCTCTGGCAGTTATGCATAGTGGCTGGCGCGGCGCGGTTCAGAATATATATTCAGCCGCTCTTAATGCCATGCGGCTGAATTATGGTACCTGCGCCTGTGACATAACAGCATGTGCCGCCCCGATGATCTCCGCACGCAACTATGAGGTGCGTGCGGATTTTATTGAGAAGCTGCAATTGTTTTACCCGGAGGACGCGGAGCGGTTTCTGCTACGTGAAAACGGTCATGTTTATTTTGACCTGCGCCGTCTGCTGGATTTTCAGCTGGAGCAGCTTGGCATAAGCCGCCGGTATTTCGCACCGCAGTGCACATACGCGGAAGCGGAGCTTTTTCCATCTTACCGCCGGGACGGCCGGGGCGGCACGGCATATCACGGACATTTCGGCATGATGGCAGCGCTGAAATAATATACGTGTTACAGTACAAAAGTCACATTATGCAATAAATAAAATATAATATAGATCATAAGGATTAAAAAACTGCATAGCATACCGGAGGAAAAATGAACGGAAACTCAATAGAAAGCCTGAAGAGCATTATAGAAGCCGCGATGGGGGACAGAAAGGTTGATCTCCTTCTGAAGAACGCCAGAATAGTAAACACACTCTCCGGAGATATACATGAGGATTCCGTTGCCATTGACGGTGGCAGAATAGCCGGTTTCGGTGAATACGATGCGAAAGAGGTAATAGACCTTGAGGGTGCGTATCTTATGCCGGGCTTTATAGATGGCCATGTACATATAGAAAGCTCAATGGTAAGTGTTGCAGAATTCGCCCGCGCTGTTATTCCATGTGGCACTACCTCTGCTGTTATAGACCCACATGAAATAGGCAATGTTTTAGGTATAAAAGGCATACGCTATATGCTTGATTCAAGCGTGGATGCCTGCCTTGGTGTTTATGTTATGCTTCCGTCATGTGTCCCTTCCACACCTCTTGAAACCTCCGGATATACACTCAGTGCCACGGAACTTAAGGAACTTATAAATGATCCGCGTGTTCTGGGATTAGGTGAGATGATGAGTTATCCGGCTGTTATTTTCAGGGACGAAGATACAATGAAAAAAATAGCCATGACGTATGAAACCGCCCAGGGACGCAAGGCGGTAGACGGACATGCACCAAATCTGGAGGGGAAAAATCTTAACGCCTATACGGCTGCCGGGATAAAATCCGATCATGAATGCACGAATGTCCGGGAAGCTATGATGAAGATACGCGCCGGAATGTATGTAATGATACGGGAAGGTACCGCTGCAAAGAATCTTAAAAATCTTTTACCGGCTGTTAACGAGGCCAATGCACGGCGTTTCGTTTTCTGCACGGATGACCGCCACCTTGAGGACATAGCCACCGAAGGCCATATTGATAATTCCGTGAGAACCGCCATAAAAGCCGGCATAAATCCGGTAACGGCAGTGCGCATGGCTTCGCTGAACACAGCCGAGTACTTTGGAATAAAGGATCTTGGTGCCATAGCCCCGGGCTATCAGGCCGATATGCTTGTGGTAAGAAATCTTGATACACTTGAAATTGAAAAGGTATTTAAAAAAGGCCGCCTCGTATCAGAAAATGGAAAAATAAAGGAGGGGGCCGTAAAAGACTATGCAGGTAAACTGCCTCTGTCAATGAATGTGGTAAACCTTTCCCCGGAGGCGTTCGCGCTTAAGGCCGGTGGCAAAAAAGCCAGGGCAATAGAAGTTATTCCACATGAGATTCTCACGAAAACCGCTATAGTTCAGGTTAAGGAAAAAAACGGATATGTGCAGGCGGATATTGAGAACGATGTCCTTAAAATATCTGTGGTGGAACGACATCATGGAACAGGCAATATAGCAAAAGGTCTTGTAAAAGGCTTCGGTCTTAAACGTGGTGCCATAGCTTCATCTGTGTCACATGATTCGCATGATATAATTGTCGTAGGTACGAATGAAAAAGATATGTATACCGCTGTTTCCGAAATAGTGAAGAACGGCGGGGGAATAACCGCCGCACTTGACGGAAAAATTATTGAATCGCTTGCGTTGCCTGTAGCCGGTCTTATGTCGGAAGAAAGCGGTTTGTTTGTCCGTGAGAAAGTAAAGGCACTTTATGCAGCGGCTGAAAAACTGGGTTCTTCCATACCGGACCCATATATGGCCATGGCTTTCCTGAGCCTTCCGCCACTGCCTGAAATACGCATAACGGATCATGGCGTAATAGATGCCGTAAAATTCCAGGTAACAGATGTTTTTGTTGAATAAACATTTCATTGTGGAGCTGTCTGAAATGAAAAAAATGATGTATATGTTTATTTACCCGCTTTTACTGCTGCTTGCGCATATATTCTGGCCGGGTGTGGCAGAAGCGGCATTTCTGGACCGCGGCCCGTATCTGGAAAATTTTACGGCCAAAACCGGTGTGGTAAGGTTCCGCGTTGATGTTTCAACGCCAGCATGGTTTACTTACGGTGCGGATCCTGTATGCGATAAATTCCAGATATTCTCACCTAAAACCAGGGAACATAAAATAAATCTTTTCGGTCTTACCCCGGATACTACGCACTGTTATAAAATTTATCTTCCGGCTGATGGAACAGACGGTGTTTACGAAGCCGAAACAGGGTATTTCAACTCATTCCCGGACAAGGATAAAGACGAATTCTCATTTATTGCCTTTGGCGAATCCGGGGCGGGCTCGGCCTCACAGTACAGACTGGCAGAGATAATGAATGATCTGACTCCCACACTTGTTGTTCATACCGGAGGCCTTGTCTCCACAGGAAAAGACAAGGATGCCGATATTCAGTATTTCCAGCCTTATTCAACAATAACGGCGCGCGTTCCTTTTTATCCGGCACTTTCAAAAAGCGAATATGGCCCGGCATTTGACAAACCGGCGGGTAAGAATTTTCTTAAGCAGAATTTCACCAGTTATCATTCCATACCGTATACCGGCCAGCTTCCTAATTTCTATTTCTTCGATGTGGCGAAGGCACGTTTCTTTGTGCTTGACACAACCTCTTATGCAGGTGTGCAGTCCGCACCTAAGCTGAACCGTGGTTCCAAACAGTATGCCTGGCTTGAAAAATTCCTGGCCAATGCGAATAAGAAAGATGCAACAGGCAAGCCTGAAATAATATGGAAATTTGTTGTTATGAATGCTCCGCTGTACTCAAGCGGACCGCATGAACCGGACCCGGAACTGCTTGAGGCTCTGGAACCGCTTTTCATACGTTATGGCGTTGATGTTGTTTTCCAGGGAACAAACCGTCAGTACGAGCGTACGCAGCTTGTCAAGGAAGGCCAGCCGGATGATTCCGGGGTTATATATATTACGCTTGGCGGTGGCGGACGTCCGCTTGAAAACAAGGCGCATGATTATGAGTGGACCGAGAGTTTCTCAAAGAAGAATCATTTCGCTGTAGTTACCGTAAAAGACAGAACAATGAGTCTGAATGTGTACGACGAAAATACGGAAATTCTTGATTCCTTTGAACTGCAGAAATAATAATAGTTGACGGTGTGCAGATGCATGACAGGAATTGCAGTTCTGCTCATGTGAGCCGGGGAAATTTATTTTATTATCCAGACGTTTTGTTGTTGCTATTCATTATGTCTGTATAAGTCAGCTCCGGAGTTTTCCGCAGCAAAAACGTAAAAATATTAACTCTAATTTTTGGGATACGGAGCTGAAATGCGCAGGGATAAAACACATAAATCTTATGCAGGCAGAAAAACAGGCCTGAAAATCCATTCCGTGAACGGCACAGGCCAGGATGGCGTTTCATCTGATAATAAAGGATTTACTATCGGCGGGCTTTTCAGGTTTTGGGATGCCGGCAATAAAATAAATAATCCCTTCTTAAAAAATATGCAAAAAGCCGCTGAAGAAAACCGCCTTGAAGAATATTTTCAGCATACAAAAAGGAATTTTGAAGAATCGTATAAATCATATAAAGCCGGCAGTCTTTATGCTGTATTCTATGAAATGTTTATCAGGGACATTGAAGAAGCTTACCGTATTATTAAGAATGGCGGTGAAGAACGGGAATTAAAAATGCTGCAGGAACATGACCGGATGATCATGAAAATAATAGATGAAAGAATGAAGGCCGGCAGCATTATAAAATTCGGCAGGTATCCATTCGGGGAAGATGGAACAGAAAAGCCGGTAAAATGGATAATACTGGAGAACTTCGGAGATGGTACAGCTCTGTTATTAAGCAGATACTGCCTGGATGCAGCAGAGTTTTCTCCCAATACCAACAATTGGGAAAACAGCAGAATAAGGCTGTGGCTTAATAAGGACTTTTACAATAAAGCATTTAATGGAAAAGAAAGGATCAGTATAATTGAAAGCCGCATAGAATGTGTAAAAAAAGGATTTTTGTGGGACAGCAATTATACAGTAAATGACAATGTTTTTCTTTTAAGCAAAGAAGAGGCGGAAAAATACTTTTGCAGCAACGAAGAAAGGAGATGCCGGCCTGCTCCTTATGTGAAAAGCGTAAAAAAAATAAGAGACATGTACACTACAGGATATGTGCATGAGGATGAAAACGGCATGTGCTCCTATTGGCTGCGTTCTCCCGTCCGTTATTGGGATTATTCTTCCTATGTTGTCCCGGTGCTGAAACTTCTTTTTCTTTCTGAGAACTCCATATTTAGCCATGTGAATCGCGCTGCCTATGTCAGCTCCCGCGGCTTCATTAGCGGTTTTTACACACATTATAGAGGTTTTGGTGTCCGTGCGGCCTTAAGAATAAATCTGAAAAAATATATAGCCTTTCTGCTGTATATGCCGGAGAAGTGATTTATATGTTTTTCATAAGCATAT
>CACZRG010000040.1 GCA_902783485.1 uncultured Elusimicrobium sp. | reverse complement strand
GAATATCAATAGGTGAAAGTTATACAAACCTTATGTTCGCAACCAGGGCGGAACTTAATTTTAATGATAAAACCGGCAAACTGGAATCAGTGAATGTAAAACTTGTTCCCCTGTGGACAGATGTTTATGGACAGGATAAAGGCATTCTTAAAATGGATGCAAAACTGAAATCCAAAATAGATGAGACCATGCTGCAGAAAGTTGGGTATACTGAAGGTGACCTTTCATTCAGCAGCGAAAAGCTGGACTCAAAAATTGGAAACTGGATTTGTGATCTTACAAAAGACGCGGTTGGCGCGCAGATGGGCTTTCAGAATACCGGCGGAATACGTGTTGATCTGCCGAAGGGTGATATAACCATGGGCGATCTTTACCGTGTAATGCCTTTTGACAATACCATAGTAACAATGAAAATGACCGGGAAATCACTTAAGAGAATGATTGCCGAGTCATACGAGGATGAAAGCGCAGGTATGCAGATTTCAGGACTTAAGGTTGAAATACTGCCAGCCCGTAACGGAAAGCATGATTTCCGCCTTTTTGATTCTTCCGGTAAACTCATAGGTGATACTGACGAATATACAATCGCTACCAATAATTATCTTGCCGATGGCGGCAATTACGGAGCCGCTTTCAAGGAAGAGGGAACAGATGTGAAGGATTCCCAGATTGTGTTCCGCGATGTCATGCGTGAATCACTGGCAAAAGGCAGTCTGCCGGAACAGCATACAGGCCGTTATGTTCGTATAAGCGCGGAGCAGTATGAAGCCGAGCTTGCTGCTGCCGCTGAGGCTGAAGCCGAAGCGAAAGCTGCAGAAGAAGAAGCAAAGGCCGCAGAAGCCGCTGCGAAAAAAGCAGAAGAGGCAAAAAAGAAAGCAGGGAAATCTGCCAGAAAGCCGGTGAAGAAAACCGTAAAAGCCCCTGCCAGGAAAAAATAAAATGTAGTATTCTGTAACGGAGCAATCCGGTGCATCACGGCGTTGGCGACGGAGAAAAAGAAGAAAACATAGACTACCGGGCATCCTTCCGGCTGGTGCGGGAACTTATGCGCACCAGACTGGGGGGATTCGCCCTGGCATTTCTTTTTCTGATATTCGCCACCGCCGTGAATCTTGTGAACCCGGTAATAGCAAAGACAATCCTTGACAGCGTTATACCGGCACATGATTCAACGCGGCTTGTCGTATATTCCGTCATGTATGCCGCTAATATTTTCCTTTCCCTTGTTTTCAATTATCTTCTTTATATACAGTTGGTAAAAACCGGGCAGAAACTTATTGTCTCGCTGAAAAAAAAACTTCTGGACCATCTTTTTACTTTGGGAATGGATTTTTATTCTGAAAATCCTGTCGGGAAGCTTTCTGCGAGGGTACAGTCGGATACCGGTACTCTTTATGAACTGTTTACCGAAACGGCAGTTACAATATTCAAGGATATTTTCATGTTTATTGCCGTGTTCGTAATAATGTTTTTTTATAACCGGGAACTTACCATGCTTCTTATGCCGGTTTTCCCGGTTATACTTCTGATAGTATGGCTTTTTGTTAAACTCAGTTCTCCTCTTTTTGTGAAAAGCCGCAAGATTATGGCGGAAATTACCGGCTGGCTCACTGAGCAGCTGAATGGAATAGAGGTGCTGCAGGCATATAACCGTGAGGAGAACGCCGCCTCACATATGCATGAACTGAACGAACGCAAATTCAGGGCAGAATATCACGCCGAACTTTACGGCGTTGTCTTTTTTCTTGGTATTTTTGCATTGCAGCCTGTATCTACAGCCGCCGTATTTGGCGCCGGAGGCATTCAGGTACTTCATGGAAAACTTACAGTCGGTGTGCTTATAATGTTTATACTTTATATCACACAGCTTTTTGAGCCTATTTTCCGTTTTTCCGAACATATCAGCATAATTCAGCGTTCTTTTTCTGCCGCACACCGGCTTTCCCGTCTGCTTGATGTTAAGCCATCCGTATGCGAAGTACCTGAACCGTGTGATATAGATTCAATAAAAAAAGGCATAGAGTTCAGGAATGTCTGGATGCGTTACAGGGAAAACTCACCATGGGTACTCAGAAATATCAGTTTTTCGCTTGAGAAGGGACACAGTATAGCCATAGCCGGTGAGACCGGCGGAGGAAAAACCTCGCTTGCTAATCTGCTCTTCCGTTTTTATGATTTTCAAAAGGGTTCCGTGCTTGTGGACGGCATGGATATCCGGCAGCTTTCATTCAGATCACTTCGTTCAGTGTTCGGGCTTATACAGCAGGATATTTATCTTTTCCCCGGAACAATTATGGAAAATCTGAAAATGATGGATTCTTCCATACCGGATTCACGTGTCATGGATGCCATAAAAATCATGGGGCTTGAGGGATTTTTCAGGAAGCTTCCTCTTTCCATGACTGTTGTTGAAAAAGGACAGAACCTTTCCATAGGAGAAAAACAGGTTATAGCTCTTGCCCGGGCACTGGTGCTTGATCAGGAATTTCTGGTGCTTGATGAAGCAACTTCACATATGGACCCTTATACGGAAAGGGTTGTTACCGGCGCGGTACAGCGCCTGCTGAAGCATAAAACGCTGATAATAATAGCGCACAGACTTTCCACAATAAGAAATGTTGACAGAATTCTGATGATTTCCGGAGGAGAACTTAAGGAATCCGGTACGCATGATGAACTAATAGCGGCCGGAGGCCTGTATGCGGATTACTACCGGCTTCAGTCAGGAATGTCCGTTAAAACTGAAATAGGCGGAAACATAGAGGAAAATATCAATATTTCCGGTGAAAACATGGCGGGAGGAACGGATGAGATTCGCGCTTGAATGGCTTTATCCGTACTGGCGCGCCCATGCAGGCCGTATGCTGCTGATTCTGGTGGCAGGCCTTGCTGCCGCCCTGCTGCAGACCGTAACACCGTACCTTATAGAAAGAATTGTAAACGGTCTGGAATCCCATCTTACGCAGGATTATATAATAAAAAATGTACTGCTGATACTTGCTGCAGGTATCGCCATATACGGTACAAATATGATTGCCCAGAGAAACCGTGCGTATATGAATTTCAGGAACGAATGGGAGATACGCGAAAAGGTATTCCTCCACATAATATACCTTGATTCTTCTTTTTATCATACATTTACTACGGGCGATCTGGTGACACGTCTCGCCGATGATGTGTCGCGTAAAATATCGTGGTTTTCCTGCTCCGGGGTGTTCCGTTTTGTTCAGGCAGCACTTACGCTTGCCGCACTGTTCACTGTAATGTTCTATATGAACTGGCGGCTTACACTGTGGGTGCTGGTTCCTGTTCCGCTTATAGTTTTCTGTTCCATAAAGGGAGGCCGTATTTTAGGCGAGAGATTCACACGTCTGCAGAAATCCATTTCTGATATTTACGATTTTCTGGAAACCTGTTTTACAGGTATAAAAGTTATAAAGGCTAATTCCAGGGAAGAATCGCAGAGAAGAATTTTTTCGGACAGAATAGATGCGCAGTGTGCGGCGGAAATTTCTGCTGGCAGTATGGACGTAATCTTTCATCATTTTTTCCATTCGGCTGGATATATTTCTGTGGCTCTGGTTTATCTGGCTGGTGGAATGATGGTAATAGACGGGGCAGCCACACTTGGCCAGCTTGTAGCTTTCCAGTTCTATGCCGTAATGATTGTTCCGCCGCTTATGGATATAAGTATGTTCATTGTCGCGGGGCGCAGGGCTTCCGTGTCTATACGCCGGGTGGATGCCCTGCTTAATTGTGACAGCTCACTTATTCGGAATATTCCGGAACTTACGGAAAAGAAAAATACAGTCGCGGAATATAAATCCGCCATTTTTCCCATAAAAGAGATTGAGTTTGTAAAAGTTTCCCTGCGTTCTCCGGACAGGCAGAAATGGCTGCTGAAGGACATTTCATTCAAAGCCATGGCCGGACAGCGTGTGGCCGTAGTAGGCAAAATAGGCTGCGGAAAATCACTGCTTCTTTCCCTTGTGCTGAGGCTTGGTGAATATGATTCCGGCATGATACTTGTAAATGGACTGGATATAAGGAGCATTCCCCTTGAGTATTACCGTTCCCGTATTGGGTTTACATCACAGGAGGCTCAGATTTTTACCGGGACACTCCGCTACAATATTGAACTGGAGCGTGAAAACTCCTCCATGGCGCAGATTATGTCAGCTGTTGAGACGGCGCAGCTTAAACAGGATATTTACAAATTCCCGAAAGGACTTGATACTTTTGTTGGAACACGGGGAGTTTCTGTTTCCGGCGGACAGAAACAGCGCATTTCCATAGCGCGCGCGCTTCTTGCCGGACCTGACGTGCTTGTGCTGGACGATGCTACCAGCGCCATGGATGCGCGTACTGAAAACAATTTCTGGAAATCATACAGAAAGGCTTATCCTTCGGCTGTGTGCATTACCGCAACACACAGGGTAAGTACAATAGAGACGTCTGACCTTATCCTTGTAATGGACAACGGAAAAATATCCGCACAGGGTACACATTCAGAACTTATGAAAAACAGCGCTCTGTACCGCGATATTTACGAGCAGAAAAAGCTTGAACAGTCCTATAAGGAAAGAAAAAACAAAGGAAGGAAATAATGAAAAAGATATTTATACTGCTCTTTGCCGTGGCAGTCAGTTTCGGGTGTTCTGATGGAAGTACCGGTTCTGTAACAGAAAGTGGAAGTTCCGGTAAAGATGTGTGTTCATCATCTGAACCATGTGCTGACAAATCACAACCGGCTGAAACTCCAGTTCAGGAAAAAACAGGTGTTGAGGAGGAAGCAAAGCCAGAAACTGCCGGTGAGAGTCAGGCAGAATCAGCAGAATATTCCAGGAAAAATAATACACGCGACGCCCCCGGTCCGGTTTCATACGGGAAGGACAGTGTTGAAAATACAAGTGTATCAGTGCCGGGAAAGAAAAAAACAAAAGTCGTTTTTCTTATCGCCGACGGCGCGGGACCTTCTATTTTTAATCTGCTTATTGAATACGCACGATATTCAAAAAAATCGCCTTATGGTGGAAAGCCTTCCAATCTTGAAAAAATGATGAATGCCGGCCGCATAGCATATGTTATAAATGGAACGGCAAAAACACTTGTTACGGATTCCGCTGCTGCAGCCACTCAGCTTGCCACTGGAAAACTAACCAATCCGGGAAATCTGGGCGTTGATGATAAATTCTTCAAGGCGGAAAACCTTGCAGAGCTTTCAAAAAAGAAAGGCCTTGCCACCGGTGTCGTTACTAATACACATATAACAGATGCCACTCCGGGAGCTTTTGCAGCCCATGTGAACAACCGCAATAAACATGAATTCATAGCTCTTTCATATCTTGATGCTGATCTTGATGTGGTTTTGGGCGGAGGAGCCAAATATTTTATAAATTCCTCTGCGTTCCGTCTTGAAAACGGGCTTAGAAGGCAGATTCCCTATGCTTCTAAAATAGATAAAGAGGGGGGAAAACTCAATATCCTTCCGGAGATACGCAAAAAAGGATATGATGTGGTTTTTGACAGGCAGAATCTTAAAAACTACAGTGGCAGAAAACTGTTCGGCCTGTTTGCTTCTCACGGCATGGCGTATGAAATAGCCAGGCCGGAGCATGAACCTTCTCTTTCGGAAATGTCTTCGAAGGCGCTTGAGGTTCTTTCCAAAAATGAAAAGGGTTTTTTTCTTATGATAGAATCCGGCCTGATTGACTGGGTTGCCCACCCCAATGAGACAGGAGCGGTTATGAAGGAACTGCTGGAGTTTGACAGACTTTTGGGCGTACTCATTTCATATATAAACAGAAATCCTGAGACACTGCTTGTCATAACAGCAGACCACGATACAGGCGGAGTAGGTTTTGAATACGCTCATCTTGATGCTGCTGATTATGAACGCCGCAAGGCCGCCGGATATGAGCTTTTCAGCAAGACGGACGGTTACAGCAACGGCGAATATGTTGCTGGTGTCACAGACCACATGGACTATGCGGCAAAAGAGAACCTGGATATTCTTGCAGGACAGAAGAAAACATATGTGGATATGTTCCGCGAAATTAAGGAATTAAGCGAAACTGAAAGAACGCCACAGAAGATAAGCGAAATATTCTATGAAGGAACCGGGTTGCGTCTTCCACCTGAGAAATTTACGCCTGATATGGGGGTGGAACAGCTTTCACGGGTGTTCAACAAGGAAACCGGAATGTTCTGGGGTTCGCATAATCATACCGGCGCACCGCTGCTGACTGTTTACTATGGTAATCAGGGCTCTCTTAGAGGTGGTGTGCTTCAGAATACAGAACTGCATGATACAATAGAGGAATTTATAAAGGCTGACTGATAAAATTGTAATTCTGAACGACATTAATTAAAGGGAGAAAAGAAAAATGAATAATCCGAAGCAGAGAAATGCGTGGACTTTCATTCCAACGCTTTATTTCGCAGAAGGACTGCCGTATATTCTTATAAACACGGCATCTGTAATACTGTACAAGAATATGGGTGTTCCCAACAGCGATATAGCTTTCTGGACAAGCTGGCTTTATCTGCCATGGGTTATAAAAATGCTCTGGGGACCGATGGTTGATACTTTCGGCACGCGCCGTGGATGGATATTCTGGACGCAGATGGCCATGGCTGGCTGTCTTGCGGCGGCAGCGCTTTCTCTTGCTGGCAGTCATTTCTTTGCCGTATCTCTCATAATGTTCGCTCTCGGCGCTTTCGTGTCGGCAACGCATGAT
>CACZRG010000039.1 GCA_902783485.1 uncultured Elusimicrobium sp. | reverse complement strand
TTATTTCAGACAAACCACAGACCACGCGTAATAATGTAACAGGCATACTTAACGCAAAAAAATTCCAGGCTGTTTTCGTTGATACTCCCGGTTTTCTCAAACCCCGCAACAAATTTGAAAAAGCCATGGAAAATTCCATAAAACGCGCCGCAACCGAAGAAGGGGATGCCGTTGTGCTTCTGACCGAGCCTTCTCTTCCGCCGGAAGAAAAACTACCGCTTTTTGAGCCACTGAAAGAATTAAAATGCCCGCTGTTTCTTGTTATAAACAAAATGGACATAGCAGATAAAACCATAGCGGAAGAAACAGCAGATTTTTTCAGAAAACTGCTTCCTGTAACCGAAACTTTTTTCATTTCAGCACTTAACGGAAGCAATGTCGGAAAACTCCGCAGCGCCATTCAGAAAGTCCTGCCTGAACACCCTGCCTATTATCCGCAGGATCAGATTACCGACCGCTGGGAACGTTTTTATGCGGCTGAAATAATACGTGAGCAGATTTTCAGGATTTTTTCCCAGGAGATTCCGTATTCAACCGCCGTACAGATTGAAAGTTTCCGTGAAATTCCGGACAGGCCTGATGAGATACACGCCATAATACATGTAGCGAGGGAAGGACAGAAAGGCATTATAATAGGCAAAGGTGCAAAAATGCTTAAACAGCTGCGGGAAAACTCGGAAAGGGCCATAGCGAAATTCATTGACAGACCTGTTATGCTGCATCTTCATGTAAAAGTAACAGAAAACTGGCAGAATAATACTGACTTCCTGAAAGAGACTGGTTTACTATGAAAAACAAAACGGCTTCAAGACTCTTTTTCATATTCATATCATATTTCATACTGGCCATACTTTTAGGTGCGGTAACTGCTTTTCTGTCACAGGCCGGCTCGTCACTTTTTGGCGGAGCAGTAAATCTTATATTCAGCAATAAAATCGCCTTCTATACAAACAAAGTATTTCAGCCCGGAATATCTTTCGCGCTGGCCTGCTCGTTTATATGCATAGGACAGTTTTATCTTACAGATTTTCTTAATGAAATACTTCAGGACAAGGTAATGACATTCGCTGCCATGTGTATGGCAAGTTTCTTCTGCAGCAATGCTTTCTGCCGGTACACGGACAGCAGCATATTCGTTCTTTATTCCATGCGCTGGCTGCCATGTGAAATATGCGCATTCATTGCCGGAATTTCAGCCCTGCGGGTTACTGGACCGATTTTACAGATTCCTTCCACTGAAACCGGAGAAAACATATCTGAAGAAGCTGGTGATCAGACAGAAAATATCACTACTGTCGGAAACAGCTGCAGCTGTGAAAAGACTGACGAAAACACAGAAAAAGAAAAAGCAGATAATAAAGACTGACATGACCGTCAGCCTGTTTTTAAAGTTCTTAAAAGACTGTTTTTCTCCTGCGGAATATCAGGGTCTTATTATATTCAGTGCGGCCGGTGCTATGTGCACTTCGAGTTTTCCTGTTTCACAGTGAAAATCCTCTCCGTCAAGATGAAACCAGAAAGGGCCACCACAGTCTGCGGAAAATTTTCTGCAGCGTATATCCTCATAAATATCCCCATGACGGTCCAGTGTTCCTTTGAAAAGTTCCGGCAGATACATAAGCAGACGCAGCGTGTTTACCGGTTTGACGGTACATAAATCCAGCAGACCGTCATCTACAACAGCGCGCGGAGCTATCTTCGCACCTCCTCCGTACTGTTCACCTATCAGTGCAGTTATAATAAGTCCTTCAAGCACATGTTTTCTTCCATCTATTACGGCAGGCACAGGTGCAGGCCTGTAGGAAAAATAAATACGCAGGGCGTGCCACACATAAGGCAGAATACCGCGTCCGTGGCTTTGTGAGTTAAAACAGTGAGCGACCTCGGCGTCAAGTCCTATGCCGCAGGATACAAGGAAAAGTTTTCCATTTGCAAAACCGGCATCAACAGATTTAGCCTTCCATTTAAACACACCTTCCGTAGCCGCCTCTATATCCAGCGGTATCGAAAGATTCCTGGCAAGACCATTTCCGGAACCACAAGGCAGAAGACCAAAATCTGCACCACTGCCGATAACCCCTTTTGCTGTTTCCTGTATTGTTCCGTCACCTCCGGCAGCTATTACAATGTCATAACCTGCCTTCACGGCAGCGGAAGCCAATTCTTCTGCGTGGCCGGCCCGTTCGGTAAATACAGCTTTCCATTCTATTTTTTCCTTGCCTTTCTGTTCAGACTCTGCCCGTCCGGCACATTTTCTGATAACTGACAGCACGTCTCCGTGTTTTTTTCCGGCTTTCGGATTAATTATAAAATAATATTTCATTTCATCTGCACCGCTGCCTCAAGCTCCATAAGCGAAGGCCTGTTCATTTTCAGGGAAGTGCCGAAAGTCTCCATAAGCCCTCTGGCCAGATTGCCGGCACTGCCGCCATATGCCACAGACACATCAAAATAGGCATTGGCTCCACGGTAATCCAGCAGCCATACATTATTAACACCTCTTATCTCCTTAAGTTTAAGGTAAAAGGCATGAAGTTCATGCAGTGTTCCAAGATTGTATATTTCCAGATGAACCACAGAACGGCTTCTGTATACACTGATTATCTTTTTTATCAGGTTTTTTGAGGACTCCCTCCCTGCATTCGCAAGAGAAGCCACTATAGAATCTTCTACTGTAAGCCCCATTCCACGTACAGTTCCTTCAACAGACGTCAGGGTGTGCCCCCCCGCATCTACTGCCTTTAGTCTGTATTTTGTCTGACAATCAGTAAAACCGCCGAAATTTTTATCTGAATCCGCCGCTACAGAAAAAGAACCTGAAATTATCATATCAGCCTGCTTCTCATTTTCAGCGACAGGAAAACCGGCCTGTATAAAAGCTTCCGATATTTCTCTGATTGCAGCAGCAGATAATGAGCCTGTTACGGTATTTTCATTAACTGTGATATATACTGAAGGTGAACCTATTTTTTCCGTTTCAGGCGCTTTTCTGAACATTTCAGGGTATATACGCTCCCCTTCGGCAATAATTTCAGCATAGCCTGGTTCACTGACAAAAGGTATATAAGCAGTTACACAACCATGCAGCAGAACAGCAAGTAAAGCCGGGAAAAGGATTCTGAAAAACATTTTCCCGGTTCCGGATTTTACTTAACCAGCGTAATGCCGATTTCCATCAGTGATTTGCGTGGCAGACGTATTATTACAGTACAGTCTGTCTTTGACCATTCGGTTCTTACCGTTCTGGAATTCTTCTCTATAACAGTTGAAATCTGACTTTCAAGAAAAGCATCTCCCTCCACAAGCCTTGATACTGGCAGAGCTTCATTGATATATGAAGCCTCTATCAGTTCAAGCATATTGGCGCGGGCATTTTCCACGGCAACATCACGGGCTTCCATTCTGCGCTTGTCTCCCCATGATATCGACGGATTCATAAGAGCCTTCCCCTTTGCGAACACATAGGACGAGGTAAGCCCCTGTTCAGCCCATTCGCGTGCTGGCTCAAAAGGCTCCGAGACTATTTTCCCGGTGCAGGCTGCAAAAACCGTGCATAAAAGCATCAAAGCAAATATTTTCTTCATAAAATCACCTGAAAACTTAGTACAGAAGGAACATCTCCGACGAACCGCTGGATTTTTCCTTCCTGGCCGGGACCATAACAGGATCGGCCGTGCGTTCTTTTGTATCCTTTTCAAACTGCTCTTCTGATTTCTTCATATAAGAGGCTTTCTTTTTGGTTCCTACAGGCTCAGCGACTTTTTCGCCCACACCACGGAATTTTCTCTTCTTCACTGCCGATTTCTTATATGCAAGACCGCTGAAACGGTAATTGAAACTGGCCATTGCAGTATCATAAACCTCGCCACCTATAGTGCCGGCCATATCTATCGAAAGATCATCGTATTTAAGACTGGCTCCAAGAGTGAATGCAGGATTATCCTCATGCCCGATATAACCAAGGCGCAATGCGACATACCTGTCGAAAGTATACTCAGCACCTGCGCGGAACACCAGCATATCCTCATTCATATGAAAATCAGCCTGCGCCGATACACGCAGCTGATGTTCATAAAGAGAAGGCATAAGCCATGACAGCCCGGCCCGTGCAACAGACGGCATTTTGGTTGTATCACTTATGTATTTTACGCCGCTGCCCAGATTACTGAAAGAAGCACCGAAAGAGATTCCGGAACGGTTATGTTTCAGAAGATAACCCACATCGCCGGCTACACCATTACCTGTGTAATCCTCGACAAGTGTTGAACGCACATACTTTACATTCACACCATAAAACTGCTCTATATCTTCAAAGCGCAGCTTCTCGAGAACAATATCTCCAACGAAGAATTTTTCAGCAAATGAAACAGTAACAGCATAATCCTGCTGGGCATTTATAGTTCTGGCATTGCCTAAATCGTTGTTGGCATACAATGGACGTACTGTAATATCTCCTGCAGAGGCTGTAACAACTGAAACAGCCATGGCAGGTCTCGCATAACGGGCGAAACCTACAGATGGCAGAAGCATTCCGTAACGGAGCCCGCCCATATAGGCATCGTCAAATCCTTTCAGATACATAGCAGAAATCTCAGGATATTTTATCTGCCCCAGACCGGCCGGATTATAATCAGCAGCATAAACATCATCAGCCACGGCGGCAAATGCGCCCCCCATGCCGAGAGCACGCGGACTGAAATCATTATTCAGAAACTGAAGGCCAACTGTTCCTGCCCCTGAATCAGCGTATACAGCCGGGACTGAAAGAAAAGATAAAGAGAGAAGAACTGCAACGATATTTTTAGCTTTCATGATTTTCTTCCTCCCTTTTACCTTACAACGGCCACTTTCTCAATCTTGTTCAGACCGGGACCTTCCGCCTTTATGAAATATACGCCGCTGGCCACCCTGCTGCCTTTATCATTTGTGCCGTCCCAGGTTTCATTGCCCTGCTCTCCTGCATAAACCTCGCGGTCTGTGATTACCTTTACCAGAGTTCCTGTCTGCGTATAGGCCTTAATCGTAAGTCTGCCTGAACCTGTCGCAGCAAAGCGTATTACCGCTTCCCCTTCACCTTTAAGAAGCACATTGTTGTAAGCCTCGAATTTAGATGACTGGGCTATAAGATTTACCGGTTTACTCTTACCTATTGAAACCTGTGCACCCATGTGGTTTTTACCAATAACCTCTACAACAACCGAACCTACCGCCGGATAACGGCGGGAGAAACCCTGCTGTATCTGGAAGCAGCCTCTGATGGATCCTGTGCTGTTTACAACAGGAACACTGGAAGGCTCATTAGGGCACTGAATAATCGCAATCATTCGCCCGCTTTCCGGAGTATATATAGAACTGGCCTGTTCAAGCTTGTTCCCCTGAATATCCCAAAGCTGTACATGGGAGAATGATGTCTCTGCGGCATACTTATTATTATCATATGCCACTATGGTTCTGTCATCGTCAGATTCATTAATAATATTTTTTGAAGTAGCAGCAGCCATGATCACAGGAGCATCAAATTTAATAATATCATTATCAAATTTAGATGCATAAGTGCTTCTGTCTACATACGCTGTTACATGGCCCTGTTGTATGAAAGATGTTTTCAGCACATAGGGTTTTTCGGAATGTTCAGGAGATATTCCCCAGCCTTCCGGATAGGTACTCTGCGGAGCTGTAACAGCCAGATAATATCTTCCGGACTTAGGTATATTATAAACAAGCTTTACAGTCTGTTCCACAGAACGGCATTCCTCATCACTGAAACAGTAATCCGATGTAATGGCACTGTCAAGCAGAGGAATTACTTCCATAAGCTGATTACGGTTGGAATCATACAAAGTAAGCATATATCCATGGAATTTATAATTTCCATCATCCGGAAGCGTAAGTTCTGCAGTAAACACACCTGAATTCGCAGTAAACGTGTAATAGTCAAGGTCTCCTTTAGGATAAATAAGCGCCTGTATCTCACTCTTTTCCGTAATATCGGATGCACATTCCGGACCATTGTTGTTCTGGCACAATCCACCGGCAGACGCTTCATATTCATCGGAATTGGCAGTTGAACCTCCGGTAATCATTTCATGGTCCATGAAAGCACCGCTTATCTTGTCCCTGTCGCATTTTCCCGGATAAACAGAATTGATCCTGCCACATACATCATCCATCGCTTCATACAGATTAAGGAAACTGTCAGGGAAATAGAACAGAGCTCCCCATATAACAAGATCAGCAACAGGCAGGTTTGACCATGTGGAGCCTGTGTCTCCAAGGTTACCAAGATTGTATGTATATCCTTTCCTTAGCTCATAAAGTGCCTGGGAAAGAATCTGACTGTCATTATACAGTTCTCCTTTCCAGTCTAATGTCAATTTCTTGTCACCAAGACTTAAATCTCTCGGCTCGGAAGTGACAAAATTACCCACTTTGGAGAGCGACATCTTCTCCATCCAGTTTCCCTCACCATTTTCTCCTTCCTGCCAGAAAGAGGCAAGCGAGAAATAGTCCGAAAGAGCCTCACTTATAGCCCCAAATTCTCCGAAGTTGATAATGTTATATATCTGGTGAACGACATAATGTGTATACTCATGTCTGATAATGGTACCGTCCAGAGCAAAGGATCTGTAAGCAAACAGTTCCGCATCCTGATTTATTCCGTCAAAAATTCCATCGCCAAAGAAAATATTATTGTTTTCCAGATCATAGAAAGCGTTTGCCATTCCTCTTCTTTCCATAAGATCTATTTTGTTATACATTTCATCGGCGTTTCCGTTCGCGTGCACCATAACGTCAAGGTGTCCATCAAGATTTACAGGCTGTCTGCTATGAGTGCTGTTTACGCTTGTGCGTATACGGTTGAACTGCATAAAGTAACGGCGCATTTTGTTAAGATGATAGAATGTGTTGGCCTCATCAATTCCGAACGTTCCTCCTGCACCCAAAGAGGTGTCAACATAAAACCTTCGGTTCTCATAATAGTGGTTTGGATTGTAACTCGTAGTAGTTGACCAGTCAATCTGATTATAACCCTCATCAACTTCAGGATTCTTTGTAAGTACAATATACGAAGATTTATATATTGTAAATCCCTGATGTCTTCCTGAAGCATCAGATTTAAGTTTAACATAAAATTCCGGATTTTCGACTGATGGGCCAAGGAAGGAATTCGTGCGCTTTCCAAGATAAGATCCCATTCTCACACCTTTGTTGTCCTCCACAAAAACCTCGTCTTCATCAGTGATATTTCCGTCATCGTCCATGGCACCAACTTCAAACGGTGAATTGAATACAGGATACTGTGCAGCAAAAGTTTCTCCATCATTTAAAAGTGGCTTCAGTTTGCTGCTCCAGGCAAGATAGGCATTATTCGGATACGGAACCGGCGACTGTATTCTATATATATCCTCAAGATTGCCTGAACGTATTACTCCCTGACCATTATTCCAGTAAGAACTCATTCCCCGGAAATTCACCACAGAAAAATAAGGACCTTTCAGTGAAGAGAAAATCTTTCCCTGAATATAGTCAGGTGAAGAAGGAGTCTCCCAGTTTTTACTGGTCGGATTGTAAACAAGCGATTTTGTTGAACGCGCAACTCCGTCTTCTTCTGTTACAGTTCTTATAGTATAATCCTTTATCCATATATACTGGTCTGTAAGATTTTTCGACATAAGCCGCCCATTACTGTGCTGCCAGTAAGTGGAAGGTTTCTGATAAAATGGATAGGGATCCACAGGTACAGGAGAAATATCATATACCTTAGCCGTTGAAGAATACTGCTTGCCGGCACGCCTCATGTCGTCATACGAAAACAACACCTTACCAGAATGCGCATCGACATAATATACCCAGATATGAAGCCCGTCAAATGAACGTCCGCGTATTTTCCATGCAAGATACGCAGTATCAGTATTGAAATCAGGATAAACCACGAGAGTATGTGAAGAGACACGTATGGACATTCCGGATGCCGCACCAGCGGTCTGTATTGCCTGCGCTGCTGAAACAGAAGGATTAATATCAAGATCTATATCCTTGTTATATGAAGACTGATAGCCGGTAACCTCGCCATCTTCAGTCATATGGACCTTTGTGTATGAAAACTCAACCGGAAGTCCTTTATAGTACTGCTGATAGCGTAAATGATTCATTCCAAAGAATGAAGTCTCCCCCGCCTCCTTCAGCGAAGATACATCAATATTCAGCATTTCAGCATTTTCCTTAAGGAACAGATCTGAGCCGTCTCTGTTTTTTCTGCCATGATAGCGTTTTGAGGACTTTCCATGCATAAGTGATTCCGGTGCACCCGTCTGCGGATTATAACGCACAGTCCATTTATTGCCATTTTTCTCAGAGAACTTCCTTACTGCATTTCTGGTCTTCACATCGGGTGTTTTTTTCTGAGTACGATGGCTCCAGTCAAGAGGTGTACTCCTGGCAAAAATACCGGCGGCAGAGGCTTCATGAGGAACAGCCATAAACAGTGCAACAGCGACGGCAAAAAAGAGTTTAAAAAATCTGCAGTTATTCATATAAACCTTCCGTGCGGCAATAAAACGTATTATCCCGCATTCATAAGGATACTGTTAAACAGTTTATATATTAGCAATTTATTTAAGACTTGTACAAAGGAAATTGCAGGGAAAAGCCACAGTGACAGATTTGGAAAGTCTATCCTGGATAAATGCCCTCTACAGGAATCGGACCCGTATCTGCTGTTCCGAAGACAGCCGTTCTATCCATTGAACCAAGAGGGCTTTTGTGGTATGATTTTTCAAAACTCCATTAAACCGCATTTGTCCGTACGGCTGACAATATTATATAATTTTTTAAAAGACCGCCGAAGAAATCTGCGGAAAATTTTATTTTCTTACAAGGAGCAATACCATGGGTGGACATTCACACTGGGCCGGTATCAAGCACAAAAAAGCTCTTACCGACGCAAAAAAAGGCAAAGTATATACAAAAATCATCAAGGAAATTACCATAGCCGCCAGACTCGGAGGCGGAAAGCCGGAAGACAATCCCCGTCTTCGCAAAGCTATGGACGATGCGAAAGACAATAATATGCCGCTTGATAATGTCAAGCGTGCCATAGCCCGTGGCACAGGCCAGGAGCCCGGTGTCGTTTATGAAGAACTCACCTATGAAGGATATGGTCCTGCCGGCACTGCGGTTATAGTAAACTGCACAACCGACAGCAAGAACCGCACAGCCAGTGAAATACGCAAACTTTTTGACTCCCATGGCGGAAAGATGGGCGGTTCCGGCTGCGTATCATATATGTTCAAGCAGAAAGGCCAGATCATTGTCAGCAAAGAGACAATGGGCGAAGATGAGCTTATGAACATAGCTCTTGAGGCCGGTGCTGAGGATTTCAAGTCAGATGAAGGTTCTTCTGTTTACGAAATCATAACAGCTCCTGAAGATTTCGAGACTGTAAAGAAAGCTCTTGAGGATCACAAGGTTGAAATGGAGCAGGCAGAAATAACCATGATAGCCGACAATAAAGTTGAAATCGGTGAGGACAAAGCCGAGCAGGTGCTCAACTTCATGGAAGCCCTTGATGATCACGACGACGTTCAGACAGCTTATTCAAACTATAATATCCCGGAAGAAATTCTGGAGAAACTGGACCGCTGAAAAGTGAAAATTCTCGGAATCGACCCGGGACTGGACAGGACCGGCTGGGCTGTTGTATCAAAAAACAACGCAGGACAGCCGGTTCTTCTGAGTTCCGGGCTCATTCATACTCCGGCGAAAATGCCACTTGAGAAAAGACTGGCAGCCATATATGATAGTCTGACCGGTATTATTTTGGAAAACCGTCCGGATGAAGTTGCCATAGAAGAAGTTTTTTTCTCAAAACGCGCCGGAACACAGGCCGATACCACTCATGCGCGTGGGGTCATTCTGCTTGCCTGTGAAAAGAATCACCTTAAAATAAATGGATACAATCCGAAAGTCATAAAAAAAACAGTGTCAGGCAACGGACTTGCATTGAAGCCACAGATGCAGCGCATGGTACAGCTTATGTTGCGCCTGGACAGAATCCTGCAGCCAGACGATACAGCAGATGCTGCCGCTGCCGCACTCTGTCATCTCCGGCTGGGGCCATATAACGAAATAATGAGAAAAACAAGGGAGAAAATACAGTGCTTGCGTACATCCGTGGGAAAATAATACAGAAAACGGAAAACAGCGCAGTAATTGAGGCGGGCGGTCTCGGATACGAGGTTTTTTTCGCCACAAATTCCCTATCTCTCCTTGGGCCGGAAGGTTCAGGCGCTGAAGCATATCTTTCAGAATCATTAAGCCAGTACAACGGAACAACTTTATACGGTTTTCTCACACTACAGGAAAAACAGCTTTTTGAAATTCTCAAGGCCAATGTAAAGGATACCGGTCCGAAAAAGGCACTTGACCTTCTCTCAAAAATTTCAAAGGCACCGCAGGAATTCTACAACTGCGTAGCAACGGAAGACGCCAGAAGAATGCACAATGTTCTTGGTTTTACCGTAAAAACAGCCGAAAAACTGATAAATTCCTTAAAAGGCAGGCTGCCAGAGCATACCGGCAACACAGGAAAGGCAATGCGTTCCTCCGCATATATGGAAGCCATGAACGCATTGTCAGCACTTGGATACAGACCTGGCGAAGCGCGCAATGCCCTCGAAGATGTTTACTCGGAAACCGGCCCTGAAGCCAACACGGCAGATCTTATACGTCTTGCACTCAAAAAAATAGCGAACCGGGCGCATTAAACCGGCTGAAGCGGAATAATATATGTCAGGAAAAAACAATATTCTATCACCTGAAAGGGATTACGCAGAAGCTTCCGGTCTGGATACAGCGCTGCGCCCAAAAAGCCTTGACGAGTTTATCGGTCAGAAACAGCTTAAGGAAAATCTTTCCATTTATATACAGGCGGCAAAAAACAGACATGAGTCTCTTGATCACTGTCTTTTCTACGCCCCCCCGGGACTGGGCAAAACAACCTTATCCTACATACTTTCCAGAGAAATGGGAGTAAATATAAAAGTTACCTCCGGACCGGTTCTTACACGGCCCGGAGATCTTGCCACCATTCTTACTACGGAAATACAGGAAGGAGATATACTTTTTATTGATGAAATACACCGTCTGAACGCAGCAGTTGAGGAAGCTCTTTATCCTGCAATGGAGGATTTTACATACTTTTTCAACACAGGCGGTTCAGGTGGCAGTGCAACCACGCTTAAAATACCCATACCGCGTTTTACTCTCGTTGCGGCTACAACGAGAACAGGACTTCTCACCGGGCCACTTAGAGACAGGTTCGGAATAGTTTTCAATTTAAGTTTTTATAGTGACATGGAACTTGCCGCCATACTGCAGCGTTCAGCCGGTCTTTTAGGCAGCCGCACGGAATTCGATGCGCTTAAACTGATAGCCAGGCGTTCAAGAGGCACGCCGCGCATAGCCAACAGACTTCTACGAAGGGTAAGAGATTTCGCCGATGTCAAAACCGGTGGTCTTATAAACTGTGAGGTTGCAGAAGAAGCACTCGCAGCCATGAACATAGACAGTGAGGGACTTGACGAACTTGACAGGCGCATACTTTTAGCCATTGCGGACAAATTTAACGGCGGCCCTGTAGGTCTGGAAACCCTCGCCATATCCGTTTCAGAAGAGCAGGATACACTCACTGATGTTATAGAGCCTTTCCTTATACAGAAGGGTTTTCTGCAGCGCACGCCACGCGGAAGAATGCTTACCCCAAAGGCGGCCAGACATTTAGGCATAAAGCCTGTTGACGATTCGCCATTGTTCCGTGGCATTACGGAAAACGGCAGCGACTGAAAAAACAAAAAATGATTAAACCGGAAAAACTTCTGCTCTGCTTTTTTTTCCTTTTCTGCTCACCGGTCTGTATTTATGCCGCGGACAGCGGTTCTACAATACGCATAGCGGTAATGCAGAACATTTCCACTGTTTCGCTGAACACCTCCACGCATACCATAATAGTAAAAGAAGATAAAGGAGCCAGATTTCGTCTTTCTTCAAATGAAAAATATGATTTCAGACCGGAAAACGGAAAAATAAATATGTCAGGCCACCGTCTGGCTTCAACACTGTACTTTCAGACTTATAAAAAAAAAGGCAGACTTCAATTCGGCGGAAAGACTTTCAGTGGAGATGTAATTCTTCATGTTAATGAAAAAGGAAAATTAGATATCATAGAGGTTCTTCCCGTGGAAACCTACCTCACCGGAGTGGTAGGCTCTGAAATGGGAGCAGACTGGCCACTTGAGGCACTTATGGCCCAGGCAGTAGCTTCCAGAAGTTTTGCCATGCGCCAGCTCAGGCCGGAAAAACCTTTTGATGTATCAGCAACAATAACCTCACAGGTTTACAAGGGAACTGAAAATCCCGCAAGAAGAATATCAATTGCAGTAAAAAATACTGCGGGTATTGTTCTCAAG
>CACZRG010000038.1 GCA_902783485.1 uncultured Elusimicrobium sp. | reverse complement strand
CTGATATTACACGGTCGAGATCAAGTTTTCCATCGGGAGTGAGGCCATCATCTACATCATCCCCTCCTCCACCTGTTTTATCATCGACAATCTGATCAATAAGATTAGTCTGGCTGCTATAGAATGTGTCTATTGTCTTAAGAATCTGGTCTCTTGTTGATACAAAAAGCTGTAGTTCCATGCCACTGACAAGTTTTATGTTATCAGTAAGCATCATGTTTGTAGGATCACAAACAGCTACAGCCATAACGCCATCTTCCATAAACAGCGGAACAACGGCGTTGTCGCGGCAGAACTGCTCGGTAAGAATTTTCTCAAGTCCCTGTCCTTTTTCAGGAGCAAGAACATGATTATCTATAGAGGCATACGGAATACCAAGCTGTTTTCCAAGAGCCTGGGCAAGCTTCACCTCATTAATAAATTTAAGTTTTACACAGGCTTCGCCAATCAGACAGCCCTGCTGATGCTGAAATTTAAGAGCTTTCTGAAGCTGGTCTTCAGTAATCCAGCCCTGCTGTATCATTATTTCGCCAAGTCTTTTTGCCATATTAATTCAGTCTTTATATTAACCTTGATATTTCAGAAAAACAGACGGGAACATCTTTTTAAATTCCCGTCTGTACATTACTGATACTATACAGATAGCCGATGATCAGTCTACAAGTATCGTCGGAGTGATGAAAATCACAAGATCTGTATTTGTCCGGGAGGAGCTGACACTTGTAAACAGCCAGCCGATTATCGGAATATAGCCCAGGAGTGGAACTTTGCGCACTGTTTTGCTCTCATTGGAGGAGAGCATTCCGCCTATGACTACAGTCTGTCCGTTTTTAACACGTACAAGCGTCTGAGCCTTGCGCTTTATTGGGTCATAAATGGTGGCTCCATTCGCTGCGATATTAGACGCAGACACATCTGAATATTCAGGGCTGACCTGCAGTGTGATATATCCTTCCTTGTTCACCTGAGGTGTAACATCAAGAATAAGACCTGTTTCTGCACGCTCCGTACTGGCATTGGTAGCAGTTTCTGTTGTTGAACTCTCAATACCTATAGCCGCATTTTTGGAAGTTTCAATACGGGCAGTTTTATTATTCATAGCTATGATCTTGGGTTTTCCAAGATAGCGGCCCTCTCCACGTGAAATAAGCGCCCGGAAAGTAGCCTGAAGCTGCTGCAGACTGAAAACACCATACTGCATACCGGTTGCATCAAAACTATATGACACATCTCCACTACCCTGCGGTGCTCCGTCACCAGCATATGAACCGAAAAATTTCTTCCACTGGTCACCAGAAAAGAAACCTGGTCTAAGCAGATAGTTAGAAGTATGGGCACCACCCTGGAAATAGGCCATTTCACCACGTGACCCACCCCACTCAATACCAAGCTCGTTAAGCCGTGAGGTATTGATCTCAACAATCTGCGCCTCAATCAGAATCTGTGGTGCCTTTTTATCAAGTTCCGCAATAATCTGTTCAATCTGTGGGAATGTTTCCGGGACATCAGTTATAATGATAGCATTGGAACGTGCATCCGTATTAATTGACCCATTCCTGGTAAGAACACCCCTTATAACAGAAAGAATTGCTACAGAATCAGCAGAGCCTCCGGAACCACTATCCCCTCCGCCTGACGAAGAATTTCCTCCAATAGATGAACCGCCTGTATCATTATTTCCGCCAGCGGCAGAGTTCATTGGAATAAGCGGTATGTAGTTCAAAGTATAAATCTTCGTCATCAGATTCGGAGTATCACTTGAACGTTTCTGAACAATAAAAGTATTGCTCCGCCCGATACGCTGATATGTTAGACCTTTTACACGAAGCAGCAGTTCAAGTGCTTCGCGGACAGTTGTCTGACGCAGAAACACCGTCATATTTTTGTTTTCAACACCGTCGGCAACAATAAAACTTACGCCTGACTGGGCAGAAATAACGTCAAGGAATGTTGTAAGAGGAGCTCCTTTCAGACGTATAGGGCCTATTTTTCTATCAAGAGGAGAAACAGTTTCCGCTCCTTCATACATCGGGGTTTCTCTCTGGGATTTTCCACCAATCTGAACCGGTGTTCCCGGTGTTGAAGCCCTTGGCATAGAAGAACGCGACGATGCTGGTGCCGGCTCCTCATCCAGCATTGGCCCGCCTTCTTCTCCACCGCCTTGCAGATCCTGCATAAAGGGCTTGTTGGATTCCTGAGCAAACAGATATTCCAACGGGAAAAGCGTCTGCTCTGTTATCAGCAAACCGCATAATAAAAGTTTTATGAACTTCATATTCACTCCTTGCCTCTGTAGGTGTTTTTATTAAATCAGTTTTTCATAACCTTTTTCAAGGTTCTGCCTTTGTATTCTATTATTATATAATTTCCACCAATTGTTTTCACTCTCGCGCCACCGGTCCGGTTTATAACGTCGCCTCTCATGTATGTCTCATTATTTATGATTACCATGTTCCCCATAATACCCTGCAGCCTGAGTTTTTTGTTGATAACAGCAAGTGGATCGACTTTTTTCTTCGGCACTTTTGCCTCTGGATCATATTCATACCCTGCACTCTGCATCTTGGCAGCCATTTCGGCAGCGAGTTTGGCTTCTCTCTCGGCATCGATACGGGCCTGTTCTGCTTTTCTCAAATTATCATAATCTCTCGGAGACATCATAGGATTATGATTACGTTCAGGAGCATAATATGATTTGTTTTTAGGCTTTTCAGCCTTTGTCTCTTCCTTAGCTGCCTCACCATTAGCAGCAGACGTGCTTGCTGCAACTTCTGCCGGAGCGGTCTGTGCCGCATTCTCTGAGGTACCGGTTGCAGTTGCAGTAGATACAGTTACAGCACTATCCTGCGACGTAGCGGCAGCGGGTGCAGCTGTGTTTTCCTGTGCATATGCCGTCAGTGCAGAAAAAGACATTACAGATAAAAACAGAAAAGTTTTCTTTACCATAAAATCACCTTTCTTAATCCTTGAGGAACAATGTTGTAACCGTCATTTTAAGTTTCACATATGACGGATCTTCCTGAACCTTTTCCATTGTAACATTGGTTAATCTGATGAAAACCGGGGCATTTTCAAGTTTTTCTATCCAGCGGCCAGCAATATCATACTCCACTGTTGTCTCAAGATTTCTGGAAGCAACAGCGAAACTTCCATCCTCCTTCAGTACCTGGGGATCAAGCGAATCCAATTCAATTTCCATTTCCTTTGCTGTGGAAATGATGATATAATTCAGCCAGTCTTCCTTGTCTTTATACATTGGAAGTTTTTTCTTGAAATCACCTATTGTATTCTTTGTTTCATTATATTCACCGAGACTTTCATGAATAGCTCTCTGTGTTTCAAGCTGATCGCTAAGCTCCATAAGTTTAGGCTCAATGGGCTTGTACATGAAGAAGTAAAGACAGAAAACAATACCGGTAACAGCAAGAACCGGCACTTTAAATGGTTCAAAACCTCTCTCAAGATATATTACCTGCAGATACTGTACATAATCCTGCACTTTCTGCATAATATCCTGGGATTTTTTTGCGGCAACATCTTTTTTTACCGCAGGCTGCTGTGCCTGAGCCTGTTTATTATCAGCCATTAGAATTTTCCTCCCGCTCTGGAATCAATAGTAAATCTGGATATACCGCCATCCGGCGTCTGGTCCGCATTTCTGCTATTTCTCAATGCTCCGGTTACAGTAAGATTAAGGTTTCCGCGAGGCGGCAGATATTCCTTGAACTCATTTTCATTCTTTTTCAGATCTCTCAGAAAACCTTCAGTAACCTGAGATCTTGGTTCTCCGGAAAGATAAGTTCCGCCAGATATGGCAAAAAAATGAGCACCACCACCATCTTTATTACCGACCATCATCGGATTTGAATATGCAATAGTTTCCAGCCACAACTGTTTGGGAATAATATCTACTAATACGGAAAGCTTTGGTGCCAGATAATCATTTGAGTTAAATACCGAAGCAAGTGTTCCTGCCTGCTGCTTCATGGCATCAATCTTGCTTCTTATCTCATCAGGATTTGCGCCTGTAAGGTCGCTTGTAGAATTCTGCTGGACATATCCCTGAAGTTCACTGCTTACAGAACTTATCTTTCTCTGTCCGTTGAGAATCATTAAAATAAGAATAATGGTAAGAACCGCACCTGTGGAATATACTATTTTCTGAATCTCGGAATTTATACGTATGCCGGTTGACACACCAGAAATATCCATACGCAGTTTGGAAGGATATTTCTCAAAAAGAGCAGCACCTATTGCGAATAAAGCTGATGATGACGAATCTTTTGTACCGCATACAGCAGCCATGTCGAACATAAGGACAGGCAGAGGATTCGCTTCTTTTTCAACAGATTCCTTCATCATCTGTGCATAATCGCCACTGAGTACTATACCTTTAAAACTGTCATCGTCATTGTAGCGGTCTACGAACTGTATAGCGCCTTTCAGGTCAAGACGGCGTCGTTCGCCATCATTTTCAAATTCCCGGTGAAGAACCGGCCTTCCACCGACAGAAAACAGCAGATGAGTGGCATCCTCAGCAGCATGAACATATCCATGCTGCCTGTGTTCTTTCGCGTCAACATAGGAAAGAAGCCTTTCCATAGAGACAGATGATATTTCAACAGAATGAAGTTTAAATCCTACTTCCTTACAGAGCTCAACGAGAAAAGCTATTGTATCCTTCTGCGTTATTCCGAAAAGTACACTAAGTTTTTTGCCCTGGTCCGTAACAACCGCATCATAATCCATCATCACATTGTCAAATGAAAGCGGAATGTATTTTTTCGCTTCGAGCGGAATTGATTTTGACCAGAATTTCCGTGGTATGGACGGCATTGAAAAGTAACGGAAAATACCAAAATTGTCTGAAAGTGATATTATGGCATCCGAAGCATTCCAGTTTATTTTTCTGACCGTTGTCTTGAACTTGTTAACCCATGCCGCTCCCGGCTTGAAGAAATCGGCATTCTGCGACATTGGCCGCTGTGCCCCTTCCTTTCTTGGAAAGTCCGTGGAAAATTTAACAAGATGATCGGGCTGCAGTTTTCCCGCACCTTTTATCTGCACTTCGGCAATCGCAATTTCCTTCTGCGAAAAATAAATTCCTACTACGCCTTTCTTGTTGTTTTTTGCCATATGTAAAGTACCGTCCGCTTATTTCTTTGAAATCTCTACATTCGCGATGCTCTGCGGAGTATCGGATACAGATGTTCTTGTATTAATGCGGGAGGCATCAATACTGTATTCTTCTACGAACTTGTCTGCGATATAATTGCTTCTGCTCTCTGCAAGAGCCTGCGGTTCCGGCTCTGAGGTGGAAGCATAGCCGGTAATAGTTACAGTCACAGACGGATCTACCGTCATTTCATCAGCTATTTCTGAAATTTTCTTCTCTCCGGAAGGTGTTGCATTTGCCGTATTCTCCCGGAAGTAAACCTTATGCGATACCGAAGAAGATCCGGCAGCCGTCTCATCTCCATCTGAAGCAGCCTTTTTACTTCTGTTTGTTACTTTTTTCTTTCCGCTTTTTTTTGAAGTTTTTTTTGTCCGGCCTTTTTTTACTGATTTCTTCGCAGGAGCATCATCCATCTCTATATTCATATTCTCAAGGCTGTCATTAGGCGTAACCCTGGGTTTGAGCGTTCTGGCTCCGGAAACCTTCGCGGCTTTTCCCTCCTGTGGCGAGGGCTGTATTTGTACATAACGGCTTATGGATGTCTCATTTCCTTCGACATCTTTGGCAGTAAGCGAGAATATATAACGTCCGGCCGGATATGGAATACCGAAGAAATTACGACGACCGTTCCAATAGCTCTGATTATACTGCGCACCGGTTCCGTGAATTTCCTGAAGCTGCAGCCTTGATCCATCCGGCTGAGCCTGATAAATCTGGAAGGACCATGAGGGAATTCCTGCCTGCAGTTCCATGATTGAAAACTCAACAATAGCACCTTCGTTCTTGTGTGGAGCTAT
>CACZRG010000037.1 GCA_902783485.1 uncultured Elusimicrobium sp. | reverse complement strand
TACACTGCAGATGCCGGAAGAGGATAAATACCTTGTTTCTAAGGATGACCTGCTTAATACACTTTGTGTAATGTTAGGCGGCCGGGCTGCTGAGGAAACTGTATTCGGAGAGATAACCACCGGTGCGCAGAATGATATTTCACGCGTTTCCGCATATGCACACAAAATGGTGCTTGAATACGGAATGAGTGAAAAAGTGGGGCCGCTGGCACTGCAGAAAGGCCAGTCAGAGGTTTTCCTTGGCCGGGATATTGTGAATCAGCCCGGATATTCAGAATCTACTGCCCAGATTGTGGATGAGGAGATTAAGAAGATAGTTCATTCATGCTATGAGCGTGCGAAGAATCTGCTTAATGAGAACCGGGCTGTTCTTGACAAACTGGCCGAGCGTCTTGTGGCAGTGGAAACGGTTTCAGGTGAGGAACTTGACTGGCTTATTCAGGGACTGGATCCAGATGCCGAACTTGCGAAGAAGAAGGCGGAAGCGGAGGCAAAGCGCAAAGCCGAACGTGAGGCCAGAAGAAAGGCCGCAGAAGAGGCAAAAAAGGCCAAAGCAGCGGCGGCAGCAGATAGTGCTGCCGGAACTACAACAACAGCTGAAAAGGATAAGGATTCTGAACCCGCTGATAAGGTTTCAGGTATTGATAAAGAAGAAAAAAAGATTGTAGAGAAAGAAAACTCCGTTAAGAACGGAGATGAAAAGAAAGAATAAGGAAGGAATAAAAATGTTCAGTTTCCTTGCGGGCATAGCAGATATTTTCCTTATCTATTACATCTATTACCGTGTTCTTCTGCTTTTTTTTACTTCGCGGACCAACAAGGTGATATGGGGAATAGTCGTGATAGGTATTCTGACTATGCTGGTTCAGGCACTTAATCTTTCCGCCACCGCATGGATAATGAAAAAACTCTGGGTAGCAGGAGCCGTTGCCATTGTCATTGTGTTCCAGCCGGAAATAAGACGTGCGCTTATGACAATAGGCACCAGCTTTACAAGACTTGGTGACGCAGCCAATCCTTTTGGCCGTATAATGGCCATGCTTTCCAATGACTATAGTTTTATACCTCCGATGATAGAGGCTATAAGAATTGCCTCGGAAGAAAGGACAGGAATGCTCATAGTTCTGGAGCAGGAACAGGGGTTACGGGATATTATCGAAGACCCTGTAACCATAGATGCTGTTGTAACAAAGGAACTTCTGCTTACAATATTTTTTGACAAAACACTTCTGCATGACGGTGCGGTGCTCATAGCAAACAACAGGCTGGCGCTTGCTGCCGGAACATTGCCGCTTACGGAACAGCGTGAATTGTCAAAAGTTCTTGGAACGCGTCACCGTGCAGCTCTCGGCCTTAGTGAAAATTCTGATGCGATAGTACTTGTTGTTTCCGAAGAATCCGGCAGGGTTTCCATGGCCCGTGACGGCAAGGTTGAGAGAATTTACAATCTTTCGGATCTTGAGGCAAGACTAAGTGATTTATACCGATCGCGCGCTGAACGCTCGCTTTTAAGAAAGAGAATATCCTCTGAAGCGGACAAAAACAGGGAAAAGAAAGAAAATCCCGGCCAGCGACGGGGGGATTACAAAAAGCCTGTCAATTTCATGGAATTTATTCTTGATTTTTTCAGCAATCCGCCGGAGATCATAAAGAATAACGGAAGAATAAAACTTATAAGCTTTGCGCTTTCACTTGTAACATATCTTTATGTGAGAGGCCATTAAACATGAAAAATGTAAAGATTTATGCCCTGAATAATGGAAACAACGCTGTTTCCTTTTTTAAAAAAGCCTTTGATGAAGGAGCTGCCGCAGTACAGTGTGATATAAGACGCACTCTTGATGGGCAGTTTATAGCTTTCCGTGACAGAAATCTTTCAAGGATGTGTGGCAGGGACTGGGTGGTAAGCGGTACTTCATGGAGTCATATAAAAAACCTTCCGGTACGTAGTGGTGAGCCCATACCGCATCTGGATGATCTGCTTAAGTTCATGGTGCTTCACCCCGGAGCTGTTTTCTTTTTCCGTGCATTATTGAATACCGCGCAGGATGTGGCCGATCTGGCCCATCAGATCAGCCGTGCGGGAGTCCAGACCAGAGGCGTTATAACTGTTTCATCGTCCCGGCTTTCATTTATTTCAGCAGCAAGAAAATCAGTACATGACATAGGTACAGCTTTTTGTTCTTCGTTTCCAGGAGGGATTGTTGAAAAGGCAAAGAGAACCGGCACAAAGAGAGTATGTATTCTGCCTGGCCGCTTTCCCGGTGGAAAAACCGTACTGCGTATGTTGTCAGCCATGGGGTCGCTTGCCGACCAGGTGGCTGAGGCTGCTGCGGAAGGGATAGAAATATCCATTGGAACCGTAAACGGGCTCAATACTCTGCGTCGTATTCTTGATACAGGTGTTAAATCTCTTTGGACATCAGATGTGGAACTTTCCGCAAAACTGTTGAAACAGCGTTAAATATCTGACATTATTTCTTCCGTCACTTTTCCCGGGTATGATGAATGTGAAGCGCCGGGAACAGTGACGGTTTTCTTTTCCCCGGCAAAGTTCCTTATAAGAAAAGGTGGAACTATTCTGTCTTTCTCACCGGCATAGTTGACAGAATTCTTTCTGTCGAAAATTTCTTTGTAATCATTCAGGTCAAGCGAATCTTTCAGTGGCATCACTTTGTGCAGTTCAGTCCATGCAGTGTGGTCAAGGTTTCCTGATACTGTTATTATTTTTTTTATGTTTATTTCCGGGTGCAGTACAGCCGTGAGTGCTGCAACCTGCGCACCGCCTGAAAAACCAACAAGTGTTACAGGTGCCTGTCCGGCTGTTGTTCTTATTGCTGCCGCAGCAGCATCAATCACTTCCGTGGAGAAACGTCCGGTGGTCCAGTATTTCTGTTCACATGGCGGAATATTTATGAACTGGCATGGCCTTGCCAGGTAAACAACATTTTCATGCGGGTCGTTAAATGCAAGTTCCCGTACAAATTTTCCACGTGGTGTAGGGTCAGCGGACGGAATTCCGTAAGCGTTAAAAGCCCTGCCGTCTCCTTCTATATAAATTTTTACAGGCATTCCGGGTTTTTCAATTTTCTGCCATGAAGCCAGTGTAAATATGCCGGCCTGTATTTCCCGGTATGAGAAATTTTCAGGAATACGCACGGAGGTGTAGAAAAATAAAAAAAAAACAGTCAGCAGC
>CACZRG010000036.1 GCA_902783485.1 uncultured Elusimicrobium sp. | reverse complement strand
TGATTACTTCAAAACATACATTCTGCCAATACTTGTGTAAACCTTACAAAAGCCCGGCTTCCTGCTCCAGCCTGCAGTTATTATCAGGCATATACCGCAGGACATCGGAATACAGGCTATGTGTTTACCGTTTTTACAAAGTCATGATACCCGGCCGCTTACAGGCATTTGTTTTATTGTATACTGTTTAAAGGAGACTCTATGATTAGATTTTTTTTACTGATTATATTTTTTTTATGTGCGGCAGTTCCCGTGACAGCATCTGAGACAAAAACAGCTGGTACAAAAGCAGATGAGACACCAGCAGCAGTGGCCTCAGAGAAAAAACTGCCTGAATGGTCTGTTCTTGTATATATGTTCGGGCAGGACAAGACAACCTATAAGAACGCACGAAGCAAAGCTGCACTTCTGGAACAGACAGGTTCTTCTGAAAAAACAAATATTCTGCTGGAGATAGGGCTTGATAAAAAACGTGGAAACATAGCACATTATGATAATGACCCAAAAACAGTAAGAAGATATTTCCTAAAAAAAGCCACTGATGATGAAAAGGAAAATTCCGACGGTTTGAAATCAGTACCTGAATACGAGAGTTCAGGCGTGGATATGTATTTAATGGAGGATTTAGGCGGCTTCATAAAGTGGGCAAAGGAAAAACACCCGGCAAAACATTATATGCTTATGCTGTGGAGCAGATATGTGTACATGCCACTGCGCTGCATGAATGCCTGCTACGCCTACCGCGAGGACATACCCGCAATAGCGGTTGCCAGGGAACTTAAATCAGCAGGTGGTGTTGATGTGCTGGCAATAGATTCCGACGGTCTGCAGTCAGCCGACTGGCTTTATGAACTCCGGGGTGTCGCAGACTATGTGGTAGGAACGGAAAGCAACAAAATGGTTTCCGGGTATTCCTATTCAAAACTGTTTGATGCACTGAATGCCGGCGGCGTGGAACCGCTTAAAGCGGCGGAAGCCGTGGCTTATGCCTATGTAGCAAATACAGATGCTGTAAATGATGAGATGAATAGTGAATTCAGTTCTTTTTCATCGACACAGGGATATTCGCAGAGCGTGGTTTACATGGCACAGCTTCCGAAATTAAAAAAGAAGGCTGACGCTTTCGTAAAAGCCATAATGGCTTCTGCCAAAAAGGAACAGGCTTTGGAAATATTGGAAAAATCATTATATTTCAAGGACGACCGGCCTGCCAGGTACGATTTTTCTCCATTTGCTGTAGATATTTATGATTTTGCTACTGAAGCAGAAAAGAATTTTACGGATAAGAAAATACTTTCAACCGCAAAAGAACTTAAAGAACAGGTGAACAAAACCGTACTGTTTAATCTGAAAAAAGACTCGGAGAACATGTGGAACGTCAGGGAAAATATAAGTTTGTCCCGTTCCGCCGGAATATCCGTTTCACTGCCAAGGGCCACACGAAGATATTACCACACTTCCGAATGGAATAAAAAAGGCAGTACCTGGGACAAATTCAGAAAGTGGATATATTCAGTTGAGGATTCCGGCAGCCCAAATAATGGAATACCTTTTTCCCATGATCCCTGCATTCCGAATACAGTAACCGGTACACCTGGTTATTATTCATGTGGCCAGAATGCGGGCAGAATGGACAAAGTTTATGGAATAGGCAACTGATCTATTCCGTACAGACGCCATTCCGCCCACTATTCCGCCGGAACAGTTCAATCTGACGCCTGATTCTTTCAGCTACGCTGCGTCTGAAAGAATCAGGGGAAACAACTTTTACCAGATACCCGAAAGACAGAATACGTATTATCATCTCGCTTTCATCGTCTTTATCACAGAAAAGCGTAACCTCGTATTTATCATCACCTGTTTTTCGGGTTTCCTTTTTAAGATATGAAAAAAGCAGCATGAATCTTTCCAGGGCATTACGCCCGTCTGTAAGTTCACATACAATTTTTTCCTGCCGCCGCTCAGGGACGGAAAGCTGTTTATCACTGAAATTCCGTCCCTTCCTGACAGATATGACACGGCCCATATTTATGAACCTGCGTTCCTGCGGTGAATTAATTAAAAGCCTGAATTTATCATCTTTCGAAGAATATTCCAGTTTCAGTGGAATACATCTCCATTCATGGTGTTTGCCGCGCCCGCCGGAAAAGGAAACAGTTATCCATCTTTTCTCTTTTATTGCACGAAGAACAGTTCTGAAATTTTTTATATATTCCTTTCCTGTAAAATCATCTCCGTCTGAATATCTGTCAAAATAAACAAAATCATCAGGCGTGAAAAGCGGGTCCACATTATCAAGTTCTTTCAAATCTGTTTCAGGTGAAAGAAAAAGCTGCACACGGTCATCAAGAAGAATGGACTTAAGCCATCTTTTCTGCAGAAGCGAAAGCGGCTGGAACGGTTTATTACGCAGCACGGATTTTAACCTGCCGGAATCAGCATCCCTGTAAAGCAAAGGCCATGTACCGTCCAGTAGTGCGTCTGGTATCTGAAGAACACTTTCAGCGAATGCTTTTTCGGCAGTTATTTCTGGTATATCATGTTCCGCAAGCGTGCCCTCTGATATACGGCGTAGAATTTCTGCGACAGCAGCGTAATATCTGCCATAAATTTCATGGAAAATCATTCCGCCACCCCGTCTGTTTCCATAGTGGAGCTGCCGGCTTCTTC
>CACZRG010000035.1 GCA_902783485.1 uncultured Elusimicrobium sp. | reverse complement strand
CGCCTATCTCAACCATTGGTTTTGGTTTCAGTACGGTATCTTCGCTTAATCTCGTTCCAAGGCCTCCGGCCAGTATCAGTACTTTCATAAAAACCTCTAAGCAGGAATTACTGCTGCTGTTAATTAAAAACATATATCTGTCATATCGGGCGTGGAAAATTTATGCCCGATATGACAGGGAACTGCTTAACTGCCTGTTTTAACGCGGCAAAGTAAATAATTCTTACTTTGTGATCATGTCCTCAGGGCCGAAAACTTCCTTATACGGCACCGGAACAGGTTTGCCGGTTATGCGTTTTGCCTCATATTCACCGAGGAAATGACGGTCTTCCGCTATCAGGCAGGTATCGACATGATTGCCGAAGAATTTTATGTTCATTCCTCTTGAAACTATGTCTTTCAAAGGCTCTTTGAAGAAATTGCCCAAGGACGTATGAATGTACGGACAGGGCATGATGTCGCCGTATTTTGTAACGCTGAACATTCTCTTTACGGCTATGCAGCCCAGGTCAAGGCCGTATGCCGGCGTAAGATGCGTGAACACATTGTATTTCTTTTCAAGCTGGCGCATATAGTCCATATCGCTGCGGTCAACAAGAATATCCGTGCGGCCTTCCCAGTCGCCTACAGGCTTTGCGTATGTTACGAATGTGCCAATACCCTTGCCCTTTGCAAATTCCAGAAATTCAATGAACTCGTCTGAGCGCACTCTCTGTTTTGTTACCACGGTGGCAAGTATTATTTTCAGCCCGGCGTTAAGAGCTGCGTCTATGGCGCGTACAGCTCTCGCATGTGAGCCTGGGGCGCGGCGGAACTCGTCATGCTCCTTTGCATTCAGGCTGTCAAGGCTTAACTGTATCTTGTCAAGTCCTATGGATTTAAGATGTTTTGCCTTTGCATCGTCAAGGAACCAGCCGTTTGTGTCAGAAGTAAGGTAATATTTTGAAGGGTCAATGGCCTCAACCAGTTTGTCAAAATCCCTAAAGCAGAGAGGCTCTCCGCCTGTTATTACCCAGTGGGCAAGTCCCATTTCGTCAGCCTGGCGGGAAAATTCCTTCACATCGGGAATTGTGAAACACCTTGTCCCGGCAGGGCGGCGCAGCCTTGTTATGCAGCAGTGATGGCAGTGGAAATTGCAGGTATAGTCATACTGGAACTGTATTATGGCTATGCTTTCACCTTTTTTCAGTTTTTCGTCAAATTTCTGTATCTTCTCGTATACACGCGGCTTGTAATTCTTAAGTCCGCCTCTTGCCGCCTGTTCTTCCGGCGTAAGACCGCCGTTCTTTTCTTCTGTCATTGCAATTCCTCCAGTGTATTGTCTTTAACTACGGCCAGACGGAAACGTCTGCCGTATTTTTTTTGTATCTGTTCCGCAATTTCGCCGGTATAGCTTCCGGCGGCAATTATAATAGACTGCGGAGGGTCTTTTTCCAAAATGTCCGGCGGCACTATAGGTATGCCTGTTGCCGGGGTAAGCCTGCCCTGCTTGAACGGGGCAGAATCTATTACATATTTTATGTCTTTGCCAGTGGCACATAGGGAAGACAGCAGGAACAATGCCTCGTGTCCTGCTCCCCAGAATGCCGTTTCTGTGCCGTTTATGAACTTCATGGCCTTGCGGCGGAAATTTTCCTCTGCGGAAATGAAGCCTGCGGCATGAAATTTCTCTCTGCGTTTCACTGTTGCAGACAATATGTTTCCGTGCCATACGCTGTCTATGCGCAGCACATCAAAGCCGTTCATTTCTATTGTGCGTTTCAAGGTTTCCCTCGTGAAATAGAAAAGATGGTCAGGAATGAAAGTGAAAAATACGGAATCCCTTATTGAGCCTTCAAAATCCGGAACTTCTATTATGCCTGTGGCGTTTTCTACAAGGTTTGCCCGTATTGTGCCCAGAAAATCCGAAGGGGAGGGAAAATGTTCAAATGAATTGAATAGGCCGAAAGCGTCAAAAGGTCCGCCGGGAATTTTCCCTCCGCCGGAAGGGAACATCTGCAGCACATTAAGCCCTGTTTTACGGCAGTTATTCACTGAATCCGCTGAATATTCCGTACCGAATGCCTCTGTTCCGGCATCACGCATTATACGCAGATATTCTCCGCTGCCGCAGCCGGCTTCCAGGAATTTTTTCCCTTTCAGATTAAATTCTGCAAGAAAATCCGCAAACTGTTTCCTGCGGAACTCCGTCATTGTTTCCGACAGGCCGCAGGCCCGTATTACTTCGCGGTAATACGGCACAGGTTCACAGTCCAGCTGCAGCAGTCCGCAGCGGGAACATTCCATTATGCGCAGGTCTGTTCCGGAACAGTCGTCGCCGGGCTTAGGCAGATGCTGTGCTGAGCGCGGCATATTGCTGTAAGACAGGGCAGGCTCCGCATACAACATTCCGCCACACGAGCGGCAATATCCTTGTTTATGTTCAATGTCCTGATTCATTTTTTATTGTTCACCTGCCATAATCCGTTCTTGTCAGAACCTTTGCGGCTGATAAGGCCGTTTTCCTTCATCTTTTTCATGTTCGCAAATATACTTTTTTCTGATATTCCAAGTATTGCGGAAAGTTCTTTCTGGGTTATAAAGGGATTTTTACTTATTTCCTCAATTATCCTGCGTTGGTTTACACCTACCTTTACTTCTACCTTTACACCTACCTTTTTCTCTGTCTTGATGATATTCTCAATTGTGTTATGGATAAGTGAAAGCATGAACTCAGTAAAGGCGGTACTGTCCGCCCTGCTGTCGCTTATGGCAAGGATTCTGTAATATTCTTCCTGGTTTTCCTTTACAAGCGTTTCCACGGGCAGCCAGGCAAAAATGCTTTTCCAGTCTTTAAGTATTACTGTCTGCCACATTCTGCCCATTCTGCCATTGCCGTCCTGAAAAGGGTGTATAAATTCAAACTCATAATGAAATACGCAGCTTTTTATAAGCGGGTGAGCGTCACTTGTTTTCAGCCAGCCGAACAGGTCGCCCATTAGTTTTGGCACAATTTTTGCAGGCGGGGCAATATGAACAGCCCTGCTGCCGTCAAATACTCCCACACCGGCTGACCTGTATGTGCCATTCTGGCTTACAAGATCCTGCATAAGGAGTTTATGTGCTTTGAGAAGGTCTTTTTCCTCATACGGATTAAGAGTTGAAAGAAGTTCATAAGCCTGCACGGCATTTTTTACCTCTGTAATTTCCTTTGGGCTGCCCAGTACGCGTTTGCCCTCTATTATGGCGGTTATCTGTCCTATGCTTAAAGAGTTGTTTTCTATTGCGAGTGAGGAATGAATTGTCTTTATGCG
>CACZRG010000034.1 GCA_902783485.1 uncultured Elusimicrobium sp. | reverse complement strand
CGGAACGGGAGAGATGGGAGCGGAAATACAGGAGGCGCTGAAAGGGCTTGAATATTTCCGTTACCGTGAAATACTTGGCCTCGCCTGCGCAACCGTGGATAACCGGTATTACGGTACCGGTGGGGCTGATTCCCATGAAAAAAATTATACGGATATTCTTCCTGGAATAACGGGAAATCCGCAGATGGTTTCACACGCACTTCCATATCCTGTTTCTGGTGTGTTACGGCGGGACAAATACTCGTTTTTTATACTTGACAGAAGTTCCACCCCTAACCCGGTATATTTTCTTGTGGATCATGCGGACCGTGAGTGCCGTTTCAATGGGGGCACCTGTGGCGGTACGCTTGGCCGCTATAATCTTCTGCGCAATCGTGGAATCCGACAGCCGCTGCTTCCGGCCAGCGGTATAAGTTTCGCCAGCTCTGATTTTAATCTCAGGGATTCCATGACTGGAAGTACACGTAGTCTTCAGCGCTGCCTTAATACAGCGTTTGATAATCAGCCTGGCGGAAATACGGTTCTGGAACTGGATATAGGCTGCTCGCCGCTTATGCTTTCCACAGAAGTCTCTGATTTTATTGATGATAATTTTGACAAAAGACATATTTTCGTGGAAGATATACATTGTGTGTACGAGAATGGTGCCACGCAGACAGAAAACAAGATAAATCTGTTAACGTCAAAACTTAAGGAAGCCTTTGCAGTTAAGGATAAAGGAGCCAGTCATTACGATGTATGTCTTTCAGATTTCGGACATTTTTCAGAATCAGCACGTAAACTGCTTGAAAAAAAAGGAATCACCACAATCTGTCAGAATTCATATTCATCGTCAGAACCGGTTTATGCCGGTGTTCAGGTTCTTTTCAACAGCGGTTCCATAAAGAAAGAGGCTTTCCGCCGCGCAGGAATGAGAACTGCGGACACACACTGTCTGCCGTTTGGATTCAGAAATACGGAAAAATGGCTTTCTGATGTATTTAAATCTGTTTGTGAAGAAAGACATCACGCAGGATTTGATTCCATGCCACTTCCGGTAGAGACTGAAAAGAAAAAGAAATTCAGTACAATGCTGTCCGGAGCCGGAGCTGCGTTTATTATTGACGCAGAAGAAATAAAATTCATCCTGTCCGAAAATCCGGATTATCCTGCCTCGCTTGCTTATTCTTTTCTTGTTCAGTCGGAAATACCGGTTACTGTTTTTGTAAACCTTTCCGGCTTAAAAGAAGAAGGCAGAAAGAGACCGGAGACAATACCGGACAGCAGTCCTTATTTGCGTTTCACTGGTTTTGGCAGCATGGAAGAACTGGATAAAATGCTATGTGCAGATAAGAATATAAGAATTGTATATTCCGATATACGGGATGATCCCCGTCTGCTGAACATTGGAAAACAGCCTTTTTCTTCTGATATTCTTGAGGCAGGATACGAAGGCGCTGTGGAAACACTGCGGCGGCTTGCAGAACTTTCGGGTGTTTGTGTATGACAGATATCAGGATTGCAATTGCAGCCACCTGTGATATAGACAAGCCGCCCGTGAGAGCGCTTATGCTGAAAGGATGGCTGGAACGGGAATCATCTCCACTGCACGGAAAAATCCAAATAAGGATTTTCGAGCCCGGAAATCCGTCTGGTCTGGCAGCAGCTGTCGCGCAGATAAGAATTTTCAGGCCTGATGTGCTTTTTTTCTATACTCATTTCTCCTGGCCGGAAAAAGAACTTTTTTCCGCTTTTTCTTCCCTGAAGAAGGAAAATCCCGGAATAGTTACTGTTGTTTACAATGATTCCGTGGTAAAACTGTCAGAGAAAACTGCCTGCGCGCACGGCATTGATTTTATTCTGCGCGGTGAAAGCGAACTGAATTTTGAGAAAATAATAGCGCGGCGTATTTCGCCGGACTGGAATCCGCCGGAAAAACCGGAAATTATGCATGATTACGGCGGAATGGAAAATCTGAACGATATTCCATCGCCTTTTCTGAACCGGCAGATTGATCTTGCCGGAACATCGAAGATGCAGATATTTCTGGGACGTGGATGCCCTAATCACTGTTTTTACTGCCCCATAGGTGAAAGCCGCATACGGTATTTCACGCATGAGAGAATCCTGTCTGAAATACGTGCAGTTCTGGATCAGGCACCGTCAATGCGCCGTATACTGCTTATGGCTCCGGATATGTTTTCCACGGAAACAGCGGGGCTCATACCGCATATACGGAAAATAGCCGAAGAAAGAAAAGTCATATTTGATTTTTATACGCATTCAGGTTTCAGACATGAAGAAAATGTTATTTCTTCTGCTGATTCTCCATTCTTTTATATACGCGCCGGCGTGCAGAGTTTCAATGCCGTATCACTTGCTGCAGTGAACCGGAAGGCAGACCCGGATGCGGAAAAGGATAATCTGCTGCGCATACGCCGTTTTGCCCCTTCTGCCGGCTTGGGTGCGGAGCTTATTCTCGGACTGCCTTTCGAGACTGCGGCATCATGGAAGCAAATGCTGGAGTGGACGGTAAAAATGAAAACAGATATTTTTGTAAATCATCTTTTTGTTCCTCCCGGAAGTCCGCTATCATTGTCGGAAGAAGGAAAAAAATACACGGTGTCGGAAGAAATGCCTTATTTTGCGGTAAGTACAAACACGCTTTCAGCTGCAGAATTGTCAGCGCTTTCATCGGAGACAAAAAAGATTTTCATGGTACTTAATCTGCTTAAATCATCCAATGCGTTTTCTCATGTGTTCTATTTACTGTCTGATTCATGCAGAACAGAATATCCGCATATTGATCTTGCCCTGAAAACAGCCAATAAACTGCTTTCTAACGACAAAACATCCGTATTTGCCGGGGAATATATGCGCAGAACACAGTCTTATTCGCTGTCAACAAAAGATTATTCATTTTTTTCTCCGGATAATATAAAGGAAGCCGTGGCTGTCTTCCGGAAGATTTTCAGGGAGCATTGATTATGACTGTCGTGAACATGAAATCGGTAGCATTTTTTGGAAAAGGCGGAATAGGCAAGAGCACGCTGTCATCAAACATAAGCGCCGTGCTGGGGCGTCT
>CACZRG010000033.1 GCA_902783485.1 uncultured Elusimicrobium sp. | reverse complement strand
GCTGCTACACCGGCAGCAATACCGGACAGGACAAAAGGCAGATCACCATTTGTAAAAGCACTGAATGCGGCTGTTACTGAATTTTCATGAGCAAGCACAATTATAACAAAAACTATAAAAACGAACCCGGCGATGGAAAGGGCTACAGCCGTAAGATGCTTGTAAAAAAGCAGATGTCTTACAGCCCAGGCCTCCTGTTTTTTATACTGTACATCAGCGACACCGTCAAAAACAAGAAGCGAGGCCGCAATATCTTCAAGATTAAGCAGATAATCCGTTCTGACCTTTACCTCCCAGGTATCAGGCAGTGGATTTCCACCTGTGGAAAGCACTGAATCCACTAACTGTGGATCTTCCTGTTTAAGCCTTTCCAGAAGCTGTTTTTTTCCGGTAAAAACAGCTTTTTCAACACCAGGGACATTCTCAATATCTATACGCAGATTCTCCATGGCAGACTGTGAATATCCATTCTCTGCTATCAGAAGCAGTGAAAAATCATCTGACAGCTTTTCAGCAAGTTTGCCACTCTGCGCATTAATAAAAATAAGCATCTCTGCAATAAGCGCCACGGCAAATACAAGCAGCCCCGTAAAACGGTAATCCTTTCTTATTTTAGGCAGTATATTATTCTTTTCCGGAATATTTCTTTTCATATCAGTAAATTGTTTTATAGAAATTAAACATAAAACATTATTCAGGTGTCAAACCCTTACAGATTCCGGTCCTTACAGTATTTTTGTTCTGACATAATCGTTTTATAGAATATTGTTATGATTCTTCACTCCTTGCTGAAAATTCTGCTGGAATGCTCATGGCTGATAACACTGTTCTGTACAGCACGCTTTCTCTATTCTTTTTATAAAAAAGAAAACAGGATTAATATATTTGTACTACTGCTTGTTGCGTCAGTTATGTTATACGGCAATTTCACCTCCTCCATACGTGGCGGTTACGACAACAATCATGATTTCACATCTGTAGAGATAGATTCCCATAATAATAATGTGCTGTTCAGCTACAAGGAGATCTCACCGGTTTTTCTTAAAGATATTATTGACAGTGCCAGTAATTACAGTCTTAAGGCAATACTTGATACAAACAGAATAATTCCTCTTTTTTCAATGCTCCTTTTTTTTGCCATGGCCAGATACGCCGGGGCCGGAAGCATCGGTTCCCTTGCAGGAACCGCAGTTCTGTTTCTTAATTTCCACACCTTTCTCAATGCCTCAGCTTTCAGTACAACATCCGCTGCAGTTTTTATTTTTATTTCCGCACTTGCTGCCTTTGTGTCATTCCTAAGAAAAAACAATAATGGATACGGGGATCTTGTATGGTTTTCTGCTTCTTCCATTCTATCGATAATGTGCAGGGTTGAACAGACACCGGTACTTTTTATGCTGGCTGCATATCTGATTATAAACAGGATAAAAAATCTGAAGGAAATAAATTTAAGAAATCCGCTGATTGTTATTTCTGCCGCAGGTTTGTCTTTAATGACTTTATGTTTCTGTTTTCAGCTTTCATATCCTTCAATCAGGCTTTTTCATCTGAAATCCCCGCTTACAAATTTCAATATGCAGATAATACAGGAAAATATCGCTTTGATTTTTTCAGGAAATCCTGCAGGGAATTTTCCTTCAGAAAATTCCGCTTTCAGCGTAGAATGCCTGGTTGTTCTGCTTTTTCTTGCCACAGGGCTGTACTGTCTTAAAATCATACGCATAAACTGGAAACATTTTTTCAATGACCTGCATTTTCTGTTTTTTCTGATTCTTTTTTATAATGCCATTATTTACCGGTGGCAGGATATTTACCCTCTGCATTTTATACGGCACCGTCTTTTTATGTTTATTCCTTTCTCGGCTTTATGCTGCTTTTCTGTAAAATCCATACTTGACGCTGCGGAAAAGAAAGGATATGGTAATTTAAAACCCTTATGTATTGTCACGATAACAGCTTTTGTATCTGTATACGCCGTACTGAATCTTGTTACATCTTATTCTCTTAAAAACAATCTTAGATCGAATGATATTGAATGGGCATTTCTTGTAAAATCCCAGAATGAGATTAAAGGCAGATACATTGTGAATTCAGGTATTTCCCTACAGAGACGTGATCTTATGCGTAAATATTTTTCCGCCGGCCCGGAAACACAGATAACAGAAAAACTTTTTTACATACCGCCGGAAGCACTTGCATTCAGCAAAGAGAAAAAAGAGTGGAAAACAGAAAACATGATACCTTTTAAAACAATATCCTACCCATACCGCTTCCATACAATCATGAAATATGAAACCCACGATACAGTAACCGTTAAACCAGGATTTTACAGGATAGCAGATATACCCTCATATGAAAAACGAAAAATAAATGCCGGCATTACGTATATGTCAGTGGGAAATTTCAATGCTGCGGAGAAAATAGCAGAACAGCTTTGCAGCGGCAAATGCAGCAATTCAGCTCATTTCTACCGATTCATTGCTTTTTCAGCAACACATAATGATTCAGAAGCGGAAAAAGACTATTCATACCTGACTAATACCCTGAACTGGCAATATTCAGATGACAGATTGAATACACTGAAAGAGCAGATTCAGAAAAATGGCGGACAGTTTCTGTCTTTTGCAGCGGCACAGACTGTCGGAAAGGATCCTGAACAGCAGCTTGATATTTTATTTGATTCCCTGTCATTTGAACTTACAGGGGAAATACCGCTTTAGTTTCACATAACAGTCATAAAAAAAGCTGGATGACAGTATCTGTCACCCAGCTTTTTATATTTTACGGAAATATCAGAGCAGTTCCGCCACAAGACCGGCCAGCCTGCTGCGCTCTGTCTTGGAGAATGTAAGATGACCGTAAATATCCTGTCCGCGCATTCTTGATACAAGGTATGTAAGACCGTTGGAAGCGACATCAAGATAAGGGCTGTCTATCTGATACGGATCACCGGTAACAACAACCTTGGTATCTTCTCCGGCACGGGACAGAATCGTTTTCATCTCATGCGGAGTAAGATTCTGTGCGTCGTCCACAATCATATACTGTCCAGGCAGTGAACGTCCGCGTATATGAGATACAGAGGCCATCTCTATTTTCTCATTATCAATGAGATACTGAACCTTGTCCGATGACGATTCAGAATGTTTCTTATCCATAAGAATTTCCAGATTATCATAGATTGCTCCCATCCATGTGGCAAGCTTTTCATCTTTGGAACCTGGCAGGAAACCTATATCCTTTCCTACAGAGACAATAGGACGGCATATTATTAGTTTGCGGTACAGATTCTGCTCAACAGCCTGCTGAAGTCCGCATGCAAGCGTAATAATGGTTTTTCCGGTGCCGGCAGACCCTAAAAGGGTAACAAGATTAACTGAAGGATCCATGAGCAGTTCCATGGCACAACGCTGCTCCTTGCTGCGGGCCTTTATTCCCCACGGGGCCGGCTCGGAAGCAAGCACATGCATTTTGGAGACATCCCTGCTTACCCTGGCTATTGCAGTTTTCTTGTTATCCTCGTGTGCACGCAGGACTACGAATTCATTTGGCGCAAGACCTTCAACCGGACATTTTATCTCTTTATCCCTGTACAGCCCGTCAATGACTTCTGCTGGTACTTCCTGTTCGGAAATTCCACGGTAAAGCTCATCAACATTTACCTTGTCAGTTGTGTAGTCCTGAACGTTAAGTCCGAGAGCCTCTGCTTTAAGACGCAGATTTATATCCTTGGAGACTACTACTACTTTATGCTTCTTTTTAAGATGCCACCATGCATTGTTCAGAATACGGTTGTCCATCTCCGCGAAACTGAGTTCTTTCGGCAGGGTATTCTCACGGTTGAGTTCCACAATAAGGGTTCCGCCGTTATCCATTTTAACGCCTTCATTGAGACGGCCTTTGGAGCGCAATTCATCCAGTTTGCGGGAAACAACACGGACAGCACGGCCACGCTCGTCGGAATGAACCTTAAAACGATCTAATTCCTCAATTACGGATATAGGAATTATTACTGTATTATCTTCAAATCTGGTAAAGGAAAGCGGATCATGTATCAGAACATTTGTGTCAAGAATGAACATCTTTTTCATAGTTTTGCCTCCATTTTTATTTTAGCATAAATTACCGCAAGGTACTGTTATATACATCAGTCCTGCAAACCTGAATTTTCTTCTATTGATACAATCAGTCAACGCGGGAGACTATGCACTTCAGATATTCTCCTTCCGGATATTCTGCAGCTACAGGATGATCTCCTCCTGCACCGGATTTACGAAGCATCTGTATTTTTCTTCCGGCAGCATGTCCTGCGCCACGCAGTATCCATGAGAATTCCTTCATATCAACAAGCCCGCTGCATGAGCAGGTAACGAATATTCCGCCTTTTTTTACAAGCGAAAGAGCTATACGGTTGAAATCGCGGTATTTGAACAGTCCGCGCTCATATTCCGTACGGCTTGAAATAAGTTTATACGGGTCAAGCACAACAATATCATATCTGCGTTTGTTCTCTATCATCTGACGCATATACATAAATGCGTCTCCACATACGGCATTTATCTTAACCCCATTGATATTTGCATTGCGTTTTGACTGGGCTGATGCATCAGGGTCCAGTTCAACGCATGTCACTTCGGAAGCTCCGGCTTTTGCAGCGTATATGCCGAAACCGCCTGTATACGCGCAGAGATCCAGAAATGTCTTTCCCTTTGCGAAGGAAGCAACAAACTGCCTGTTCTCGCGCTGATCACAGAAAAAGCCTGTTTTAAATCCGGCACGCAGATTAACTTCAAACTGAACGCCGTTTTCCGTTATGCGTACCCTGCCTGTACGGCCATCCTCAGCCGGGACAGGAAGTTCAAAATTTTCCATTTCCTGTGTATATGAAGTAGCCCGGTGATGGAATACCGCATTCGGGAAATATTCCCTGAATGCCGCCTCTATTTTAGAAGCAAGCCTGTACATACCGACTGAATAGAACTCCAGCACTATATTGTCGCGGTAATAATCAGCTGTAAGCCCTGGAAGACCGTCAGCATAATCATGTACCAGACGGCAGGCACTGCTTATATCAAAAATATGCAGAATATCACGGCGCAGTTCAACGGCGCGGCCTATTTTCTCTTTAAGATAGGCATCTATGGAAAATTCCAATGGATTCTCACGGGTAAGTATTCTAAGGCTTATCTGGCTGTGCGGATTGTAAAGCCCAATGCCATAAATATTGCCGTTTTTGTCATAAACAGATACAAGATCCCCCTGTCTGGCATTTCTGTCCACATCGGCAATCATGCGCCGGTAGGCATTCGGACCGGCCGGTGCATGTGAAAGTTTTACTTTCGGCAGAACAGACATCCCCGCCTTCGCAGCATCGCCGGATATTCCGTGGTCACCAATATTGTTTTTCACTGTTTCTTTTTCTGATTTTTCCATATAATTCTTCTCAAAATTCCTTATGATTTTTAAAATACTGTATCATAAGGCGTCAAATACCGTTTATTATTTTTCCACTAAGCCGTGGCTTTCAGTTTACTGCAGCTACAGTCATTATCATCAATAATCCCTGTCCGCACCATCTTCTCTCCATGGTCTCCAGTATTCCTTTGCCTTCTGCTCAAGATCCTCTTTCTGTGGTTCGTTCATCTTTAGAGTAACTATAAAAAAAACATCTTTCACTCCGCCGGGCCTTGAACGGAAACTGAGCCTTGTACGGAAATCATGAAAATCCTTATACAGGCTTACGGTTTTTTCAAAAAATCTGAGAGAATTATTATGTCCCTCATCTGCCACAGTACGCATACGAAGTATTCCTTCAAGCCTCCATGTAGTTTTTGGATAAAATTTTATTCCGAAAGTATTATGGAATATCCACGCTCCGTCGTCACCGCCGGCTGATGAATAATTTGAAAGCCCGAGGCCGAAATAATTCTCCCTGTTTCCAATGCGGCCCTGCATTATAAAACTATTGCTGCTGCCATGAAAATCATATGTATCCTGTGCAAAGAAATTTGAATATGCCGACGGGGAATATGAAATTTCAGTAACAAGTGGCTGAATACGGTCATGCGCAGATGCCGAAAAATAATCCCTCGTGTCATATCCGCTTCTTGCGCGGAAATATGTCTTATAATCAGGTACAATGAAAAGATCCGCATACAGTCCGCGGCGCTCCTGTCCTTTGTCTTCTGAGTCAAGATCATCCTTCCAGACACTATTTCTCATACGCTGTGTATGTGCATAACCAAGATCCAGCGAACCCCAGCGCTGGTCAAGGCGCAGATTTACTTTACCGCCGTAGCGTCCTGTCCATTCATCCGGCATTGCTGTCGAGGTTGACAGATACATACTTTCACTGACAAAAGCTGAAGGCGCAAGAGTAATATGCCTTAAAAGAGGTATGGATTTGTAAACAGTCCATTCCGCTTTTCCTTTTTTCTGATAATCCTCGTAAGCATGTTCTCTTCCGCTTTCTACATATACGCTAAAAGAGTTAAGCCAGGGAAGTCCCTTAATACTGAAAGGCACTGCAAAGAAATCAAATCTTGGTGATGATTCTTCCTCGCGTATAAAATCTTCTGCTGTATCGTCCGGCATAATATCACGACGGCGGGCGCTTAATCTCGTTATTGTGTATCTGCTCTGTCTTGTAAATGCCACGCTGGCGTATTTGTCATCACTTACGGCAAAAGGATTACTACGGAAATAGTGATTATTGAACTGTGGATCCGAAAGAAGCCGGAAATACGACTGGCTATAATAATGGGCACTGGCAGACTCATTATAATTGTTAAATGAATGCCAGTATCCGCCGGTAAGTGCCCAGCGGTCAAAAGACTCGCCACTCTCCCGTATACGGTAGGCAGAAATATTGGTTATATTCTTTTCAGGACGGCGGAAATCAAATTCCCCGCCGGTACCTATTCCCTTTTTACTGAAATAATCCAGATATACCTTCACCTTGGTTTCCGGGTTTATTTTATATGCAAAATTCGCCTTGAGATACGGACCGTTCCGTGAATCATACCCGGGAAAAAGATATGTTGTAAATGGTGTTCCCTCTCCATCCGGCTTGTAAAGTACAGGAAAATAGAACACTGGAACTTTTCCCAGATAAAGCAGACAGTTATAAGCCAGGAAATAACGCTCCGGTACTATTTTTATTACAGATGTCTTAAGTCTGTAATGAGGAGGCTCTGCATCACAGCTGGTAAGGCTTGCCTTCCTGTACACATACCTGTTTTCATCAAATGAGACTTCCTTTCCCCTGAAAGTGAACGTACCGTATGTGAAACGTGCGTCTTTTATCGTACCTTTGTTTCTTCCATAATCAACAGTACCGCTTCTGCCATAAATAGAACCTGTTGACGAGTCTATTACAAAATCAGACGGGGAGGTTACGGTTTTATTATTCATATCAACCGAAACCTCCTTTGCCCGTATAATTTTCATTACATGATTATCTGCATCCTTTTCCTGCAGTCTTACATGCCCGGAGAGGCCGATTATACGTGTGTATTCATTGAACGATGCCTCATCTGCCTCGAATTCTACCCTGTGCGTTCCGGTTGAAGACGGCAGGTCGTAAGCCTGCGCCTCCGGAAAAGCTGCGGAAAGAATAAACAAGGCAAGCAGGACGGCACGCATGATTTATCAGCCGCGTAAATGCTCCAGCCCGAAAAGCGCCGAGCCTATTGAACCCAGTTCAGGATTATCTGAGGCTTTTATCTGAACCTTCTCAAAAGGTGTGGATATTGACTGTCCCTTGAAAACTTCAAGCATTGAAGGCAGGAATTTGTCCCTTGCCTTGGAAACTCCTCCTGTAAGGACTATATAATCAGGATTGAAAAGCAGTATCAGGTCAGCTACGCCCCAGCCCAGATAGCGTCCTGTATCATTCCATATTTTTACCGCTGTCTCATCCCCGGCCTCGTATGCCTTTGTAAGAGTGTAAGGATCAAAGATTCCACCTGGATTATATTTTCTTATATATTCCGCCTGATCAGGAATCACATCTGACGCACGGCGTATAATGCCAACACTTCCGCAGTATGCCTCAAGACATCCACGTTTCCCACAGTTGCATAAACGTCCACCACGCTCTACAGTAAGATGTCCGGCCTCGCCTGCGGTTCCCGTAGCACCGTGAAACAATGCGCCATTTATTATTATGCCGGAGCCTATGCCCGTTCCCATGGTAAGTACCAGCGCCGTACAGCCTGGCTGCCGCCCAAGTTCCATAACATACGCACCCCATGCGGCCATATTGGCGTCATTTTCCATAACACAGTGCAGTCCCGTTGCATCTTCCACCGGCTTCGTCAGTGGCACATTGTGCCATTTGAGATTCGGGGCATAACGGAGAATTCCTTTTTCCGGATCAACATCTCCGGCAGCACCTATGCCGATAGCCGACGGAGGCTCCGGGCATTTATTCTTTATTTCAGCTACCGCTGCTGCAAGCCTTTTTATAAAATTTTCCGGGCCTTTTTCCGCCTCCGTAGGGAAACGGGAAACGGAAACAATATTCCCTTTTTCGTCAGCAACCAGAAGTTTTGTATTCGTTCCGCCTATGTCTATGCCTATTCCTGTCATAAATTCTCCTTTCTTTTATTATTCTTCAGTCATCAGATGATTGTTTTCAGCAGTTTTAATAAGCCGTAGCACAGCCCCTGCCAGATAAAAAGAACCGATAACAGCCACAGTTCCGTTTTCCGAAGCTTTTTTTATAGCATCTTCCGGATTCTCAAAAACAGAAACCTGCGCCCCGGGTTTCAACATCAGAAATTCCTTTGCCAGTTCCTCCGGCGGAGCCGAACGTTCAGATTCCGTACGTGTAAAATAAAATCTGCCGTCAAATACGGAAAGCTGTCTAAGCACTGATGCACGGTCCTTGTCTTTCATTACTGCCATGACATAAGCCGGTTTTCCGTCACAGAAAGGGGAATTCTTCCAGGTGCGGCAGAATGCCGCAGCTGCCTCCGGATTATGTGCTCCGTCAAGGACAAAAACAGCATTGTTGAAATTATTTCCGGCATGAACTATCTGGAAACGGCACGGCCAGATTACACGGCGGAAAGCCTGAACAGCATCTGCACGGCTGACGCGGAATCCATTTTCAGAAAGAATCTGTACGGCTTCCCAGATAAGAGAAGCATTTGAAACCTGTGCATCCCCCTGAATAGCATATGGAAACAACGCCCCGGTACTTTTATGCTTCAGGATCATGTCTCCCTTGTCCCAGTTATGTGAATGTATGTCGAAACAAGGGCTGAAGAAAACAGCTTTCGCGTGGGCAGCGGCTGCCGCCTTTTCAATTTCCTCCCTGGCTTCAGGTGCGACAGAAGCTGGCGCAAGACATACTCCCCCCGGTTTTATTATTCCGGCTTTCTGAAAAGCCACTTCACGCACCGTGCCGCCCAACTGCTGTCTGTGATCAAGCGATACAGAGGTGATTATACTTAAAACCGGATTTTCCAGAACATTTGTGGAATCCAGAAGTCCGCCTATACCGGCCTCAATCACAGCAATATCCGTATTTTCCTCGGCAAAATATATAAAAGCCATTACGGTAAGCAGCTCAAAAAAACTGAGTTCAGGCCCCGCTACAGCGGCCCTTCCGCATAAATCAGCAAATCTGTCACGTGGTATTCTGCAGCCATTTATCTGTAGTCTTTCCGTAAAATACAGTATATGCGGCGATACGAAAAGCCCGGTACGCATTCCGGCGGAACGGCAGGCGCATTCAAGCAGGGCACACACGGAACCTTTGCCATTGGTTCCTGTTACATGAACTGATCTGAACTTTTTCTGCGGATCTCCAAGTCTGTGCAGAGCGGCACGCACGGCCACAAGGCCGCCTTTGCTTCCTTTTCCCTGCCGGGAGATCAGATATTTCAATGATTCCTCAAAATTCATATCATCACAACTCAAATCTCAAACAGAAAATATAAATTTATTTTACAGTACCGTCATCTTTTCTGCGACGTACATCAACACCCAGATCACGCAGTTTCATTTCAAGTTTCTCATACCCCCGGTCTATGTGATATATACGACGTATTACACTTGTGCCACGGGCGGCGGCAGCGGCTACTACAAGCGCAGCGCCGGCGCGCAGATCCGATGCCATCACAGGTGCACCTACAAGCCCCGGAACTCCATGAATAATGGCTTTACGGTCTGAAACCGTTATATTGGCTTCCATGCGCATCAGTTCCGGCACATGCATAAAGCGGTTCTCAAAAATCTTTTCATGAACCTCACATTCACCGGCGCACTGGGACATAAAAGCCATCCATGGTGCCTGAAGATCAGTTGGAAATCCTGGATGCGGCTTTGTAACAATATTTACAGGCTTCGGTCTGGAAACTTCTGCATCTACGGTTATCGAGTCTCTGCCACAGTATACTTTCACACCAGCTTTTCTTACCGCTCTTATCAATGCAGAAAGAGGCCGTGGATCTGCTCCTGAAAGTTTTATTTTTCCACCGGCAGCTGCGCAGAGAAGTATGAATGTTCCTGTTTCAATACGGTCAGGCATTACGGTATGAGTAAATCCTTTCAGTTCAGTGGCTCCACATATTCTGATTATGGATGTTCCTGCGCCTTCCACTGATGCCCCCATTCTTACGAGAACAGCAGCTATGTCTTCTATTTCCGGCTCCCTGGCACAGTTCTCAAGAATTGTTTCGCCTTCTATAAGCGAAGCAGTCATCATCAGATTCTCTGTGGCCCCGACAGACGGGAAACGTAATTTTATATGCGCCGGGTGCAGTTTTCTGGCTGTCATTACTACATCGCCTTTCTCATGTGATATTTCAATACCCAGCTGACGGAATCCATCAAGATGAATATCTATTGGGCGTACACCTATCGTACAGCCTCCGGGAAGCGAAAAACGCGCATGTCCGAAACGGGCTGTAAGTGGTCCGGCAGCCAGAATTGAAGCACGCATTTTGCGCACAAGTTCGTAAGGCGCAACAGGATTGAGTGCGGAATGTTCGCCTGTTACAAAAGTTCCATATCCGTAAAAACAGTTTTTTCCCAGATAATTAAGCAGTTCATAAGTCGACTGCACATCTCTTAGTTCCGGGACATTTTTTATCTCGCAGCGCTCTTTTGTGAGCAGAGTGGCGAAAAGTACAGGGAGTGCTGCGTTCTTTGACCCGCTGATAGTTGTCTCACCTGAAAGTTTTTTTCCACCGTTTATAACAAATAGATCCATTTATTCCGCCTGTCAGATATTTCCTGCCCGAACCGCCGTGAAAAAGCGTTTCTGTCCGC
>CACZRG010000032.1 GCA_902783485.1 uncultured Elusimicrobium sp. | reverse complement strand
TTGCAGTTGTCGGCACTGATTTTCCTGAAGAATATCTTGAGCTTCTGCATAACCACAATGTAAATACCGAAGAGCTTATAAAAACCGCAGGAAATACTTTCCGCTGGCATGGGCGCTATGATCAGAATTTCAAGTCTGCGGAAACTCTTTCCACATGTCTGAATGTGTTTGAGAATTTTTCGCCGGAACTTTCGGAACAGGCAAAAAACTGTTCTTCTCTTTTTCTTGCAAATATAGATCCGGATATTCAGTATGATGTTCTTAAGCAGATGAAAAAGCCTGAAATAACAGCCTGCGATACAATGAACTACTGGATAAAGCTGAAAAACGACTCACTAAAAAAACTTTTAAGGGAAGTGGACATTCTTTTCATAAATGATGAGGAGGCCAGGCAGCTTACCGGAATATTCAATGTAATAACAGCCGCCAGGAAAATGCTGACATGCGGTCCTTCCGTAATTATAGTTAAGCGTGGTGATGCGGGTTCACTCCTTGTAACAGGAGATGAACTTATACCTTTCCCGGCGTGGCCTGTTGAAAAAGTAGTGGACCCGACAGGTGCCGGAGACACATTCGGCGGCGCTTTTATGGGCTGCCTTACGCACGAGGGCAACTGGAAGGATATAAATGTGCTTAAAAAGGCCATGGCCTATGCCACTGTGCTTTCATCTTTCAATGTCGAGGATTTCAGCGTAAGAAGAACTTCCGGAGTAACAGCTGAGGAAGTGGAAGCCAGATTCCGGAAGTATGTAGGAAATCTCAAAGTCTGACGGAACTGCCACAAAATAACTGCGGTAAAAGCGGTTTTCATGTGGCGGACCGTGTTTTACTGCCACGCCGTATGAAACGGCAATCTTAAAATATGGTAAATTATGTGTATTATGAATAAATCCTTTTTTATTGTTTTATGCTGTGCACTTCTTCTGGCATCATGCGGTAAAAAAACAGAGGGAACGGTAATAGCAAAAGTCGGCGATGATGTTATAACAGCTGAAGAGATTCAGCTGCGCCTTAATGAGTTAGGACCGGCGTCTACCGGTTATCTCTCTACAAAACCCGGCAGAAAACAGTTTATGAATCTGCTTATACGCGAGAAGCTGATGAAACAGGCGGCCATGAAAAGTTCCGTTGCTGAAAGCCCGGAATTCAAGGCCAAAATGGAAGAAAAGCAGCTTGAGGTAAAAGGGCTGCTTGAGGCATACAGGGATTACACACTTAACAAGATGTGGCTTGAGGATATGAAAAAGGGAGAACTTGCAGTTACCGACAAGGAGGCAAGGGAATATTACGATAAATACCCAAACATAATGACCATAGGGCATATTCTTATGAAGCCTGACAACAAGGAAGCTGAGGCTGTATACAGAAGACTTAAATCCGGCGCTGATTTCGATTCCATGGCCAAGCAGTATTCCATAGATGCCGAAACCATTTATCTTCCGCCGATTATGCGTGGAGAATTCCTGCCTGAACTGGACGATATGATAACAAAAATGAAAGTAGGCGAGACGCAGGGAATTGTGCGCACGGATTTGGGACTTCACATTTTGAAGAAATTCAAACAGGAAAAAGCCAAAGAAAACGATGTTCTGCCAAGGATTAAAAGGATTCTGCAGAAACAGAAATTTGATAAATATATTGACAACCTTCAGACGACGCTGAAGGTGGAGGTATTAGATGAAAAATACAAGTAAAATTACCGCTCTTGTCCTTATGCTTGCCGTAGCTCCGGCAGCAGCCGAGACAGTTGGCTCAATTGCAGCCAAAGTTAACAATGAGCCTATTACCATGGCTGATTACAATAAGACAAAAAATATTGTGCTTTCGCAGTATTCAGCTATTCCCGGTTTTATGTCGCAGCCAGGAAATATAGAAAAAGCCGAGGCCATGGCTCTTGAACAGATGATTGACAATATATTGCTGAAACAGAAGGCGAAAGCGGCAAAGATTAAAATTTATGAACGTGAACTTGAAAACCGCATAAGTGATATAAGAAAGCAGTTTTCTGTTGCAAAAGACGGAAAAGTGCTTAATGCACAGCAGACTGAAGCCGCATTCCGCGAAGAGCTCAGGAAAAGCGGCCAGACAATGGAAGAGTTCCGTAAGGAAGTAAACAATGAACTCATGGTGCGTAAACTTGTGCAGGATACGTTGCGTCCCCGCATAAAAGTGCCCTCCGATTCAGAAGTCAGAACATTCTTTGACAATGTCGTTTCATATAACAAAACGGCGAAGTTTCCGGACGGTTTTTCACGGGAGGATGAAACCATGGTGAAAGCCGTTGCCGCCAAACTCAAAGAGGCTGTGGCTGAAAGAGTCCGTCTGCGTCATGTATACTGTTCTTTTGATACCGGTACGGAAGCTGCAGCTAAGGCGAAAGCCGAAAAGGCATACAAGGAACTTTCATCAGGTGCCATTGATTTTGATGCCGCAGTTGAGAAATATTCCGAAGACCGTGATACACTTAACAGATTTGGTGATATGGGATATATAATAAGAGGCATACTCGGCGATGAAGCGGACAAAGTTATATTTGCCATGCCTGTAGGCGGTAACTCAAAACCTGTAAAAACTGCGCATGGCTGGCATATTTTCCGTGTGGAAGAGAAACGTGCAGAACAGAAAATAAGGTACAGTGCGGTACGTGAGGAACTTTCCGGATTCCTCGCCGAAAAGAATTACCGCGAGGAATACAGCAAATATTTGAAAGAACTGCGCAAGGATGCGAAAATAGATTATATTGGCGTCAGTAAAAAATAAAAGCCGGAAGGATATATTAAAAAAAGCCCACGTCAGCAAAACGTGGGCTTTTTAATTTTACGGAAATCACTGTTTACGTGTGCTGCCTCCATTATTGTGGCTTTTACCGGCGGAACAAAAAGTTTTATAATTATATTATTATGAGTAAAAGCAACCGTTTTTTTTGTCTTCATACGCATTTTTATCAGCCCCCCCGTGAAAATCCCTGGACAGGACAGATCCCCCCGCAGCTTTCCGCATGGCCTTTTGATAACTGGAATTCAAGGATAGCAAGGGAATGTTATCTGCCGAACGCCTGTGCGAGAATAAAACGCGGGGATGGCAAACCGCTTTTTTTCATAAATAATTATTCTTATTTTAACTTCAATTTTGGTCCTACCCTGCTTTCATGGTACGAAAAAGCCTTCCCTTCATATTATCAGAAAATAATAGAAGCCGGCAGGGAATCAAGGCAGAAAAGACGGCATTCCAGCGCCATAGCGCAGGGATATAATCATATAATAATGCCGCTGGCTTCCTTTCAGGACAGGCTTACGCAGGCGGTATGGGGCATAGAGGATTTCAAAATGCGCTTTGGCTTTATGCCTGAGGCCATGTGGCTGCCAGAAGCTGCCGCTGATGAGGAAACCCTGCGTCTGCTGATAGATCTGGGAATGAAATATGTCATACTCTCCCCTTATCAGATAGCAGCTGTGCGGGAACCTGGTACAGCTAAATGGACCGATGTCTCAGATGGAAATCTGAATACGCGCCGTCCTTATTTATGGCGTGACAATCAGCCTGGCGCAGTAAACCGCAGCATAGCTGTTTTTGTATATGACGGTCCGCTTTCAAAAGCCGCCGCTTTTGAAGGACTCATGAATAATTCTGCGTCATTTGCAGACAGAATACAGGGCTGCTTCACATCTGATAAGGGAAATCAGCTTGTGACAATGGCTGTTGACGGTGAAACATTCGGACATCACCATAAATATGCCGAGATGACACTGGCCTACGCATTCCACAAAGAACTTAAGGACCGCGGAATAAAAGTAGTAAATTTCGGGGAATACCTTGAGAATAATCCTCCTTCCGCCGAGATACGCATAAAGGAAGGCCCCGACGGTGAAGGAACTGCCTGGAGCTGCGCCCATGGGGTAAGAAGATGGAAAGGCGGCTGCCCATGCGGCAGCGAAAACGGAGACAGTACCGAATGGAGACAGCCACTCAGGATGGCGCTTAATATGCTGCGTGATTCCGCAGCTGCGCTGTATGTGCGCAAAACTTCTGAATACCTTAAAGATCCCTGGGAAGCAAGGAACAGGGCTCTTCCGATGCTTTGTGGAAAAGAAGGCGCGGAAGAGGCTTTTTTTGTCGAATGTGCCAAAAAGCCTTTAAACCAGGAAGAGAGAAAAAAAGTATTCCGTCTTGTAGAAATGCAGAAAAATGCCTTGTTTATGTTTACAAGCTGCGGCTGGTTCTTTTCCGATGTGTCAAGAATAGAAACTGTTCAGAATCTGCGTTATGCCGCAAGGGTATGTGAAATACTTAAAGAATACGGAGATAGCGGATCCGTACAGATTTTTACATCAATTCTCTCAAAAGCAGTATCGAATTACAAAGGGGAAGGAACAGCAAAAGAAATATACAGCCGTATAGTCCGTGAGAATGCGAAAGCTGTAGAGAAAAGCGCCGCCTTTTCTGTTGCACGCAAACTCTTTTTTGACAGTCCTGAAAAAGAAACCGCTGAAACAGTTGTCATAAAAAAAAGACGCAATATAAATACTACGCTTGAAGTTGCGGGAGAGGTAAAAACCTGCCGTGGTGGAGAGGATATAAAACTGTCTTTTGCATATCTCAGAAAAGACGAGGAATTTCCGCGAATGTACTTTGTCTCTGCAGACAGATATTCAGAAATGGAAAAAGCTCTCTCATACGATACGGTAGAAGATACAGAACGTATGCTGTCTTCTATCAGGGAAACGGTGGAGATAACTTTTAATGATTTTTCACCTGAAGAGAAAAACCGTTATGCCTGGATGCTGGCCACTGCTATACGTGATAACCATTCTGCAGACACTGTTTCAATACTGAATGATTATCTTTACCTGCTGCGTCAGCTGCCGGAAAAGAATCTTAGTTCATGGGCTCCACTCAAGGCCCAGGCTGCAGATTATGCCCGGCAGGCGGCAGATATAATGCTAAGGAAAACAGCCAGAGCGGCAACAGAGATTAATGTACGCAGACTGGCAGCCCTTGCTGCTGATGTCAGTGATTCAGGTATACATGCCGTTATTGAGGCAGCTCCTGAAACGGAACTTATGTTTGCACGCCGTATTTCTGCCCCGGCCCTTGAGAATCCGGATCTGCAGAACCTTTCGCTTATGCACATGGGATTAAAAGCTGCAAGACTGCTAAATGCCGGTCACGCGGTTTTTCATATGCAGAATTATCTGTATGAAATACTTATAAAAACAAAAAACCGCAGAAACAGGCCGGGAATTCATTCAATGATAGAAATGCTTAAGGAAGAAGCAGGCATGGATGAAATGGAAAATGTAAAATAAAGATCAGTTTTTTATTTCTGTTTTACGTGACGCTTCTATTTTTACAGACTTTTCCTGTTTTTTATCTGCGGATATGGCTTTTACCTGCAGTCTTGTAACACCATCCGGGAAAGAGAAACGTGCTGTAAATGTTCCATCCGGATTTATGTATATTTTTCTTCCCCCAACGGTAACTTCTGCGTCTTTGTCTGTAGCACCGAAAACCACAAGCTCGCAGTCCGCAGCAATCCATAATGGAGATTTCCTTTCATTTTTTTCCTGGGCTGACTGCATATCCGGCTGCGCAGATGCAGTATTGCTTCCGGTTTCATTCTGGGAGAAAGCAGAACGCAGCATTTCCCAGCGGCGTGCAAGATTTTCTGAGGCAGCTCCCGCTTTGCCCACGCCTGCACCGAACAGTTTTTCGATATTGCCGCTTACAGACTGAAGTTTTTCTTCTATCAGGCCGGTTAAATTCGCAAGAGGAAGCCTGACTTTATTTGTTTTTGTTAAAACTCTGAAAGTGGAAGAATCTTTGTAACCTATCTCACAGAAATATTCATGTCCCCCTTCCGGAACATTTATATACCAGCTTCCGGCTTCCGGCAGAACCTCTACATCGAATGTCTGTGATAGTGTGACATCGTTTACACGCACGGTAAGTCTGCCGGTTTTCATAAATTCCGGCCCTTTTTCTGCCTCAAGTTCTTTTTTTACCTTGTCTGATATTTTCCAGCACACAAACATCCAGTTGGAATCACGTGGCATAAGAGCTGCTTCAGTCTTATCCGTCCCTTCCTTTAATGATGAAATATTTTTTTCTTCAGGAACACTTCCGTTTTCTGGAAAACTGCCGTCTGGATTCATATATGTTTTCTGTTCTCCTTGGCTTTATGATATAAAATTCCAATTCTATTATATAAAAAAAGAGGCACTCTTTAAAGAGCGCCTCTTTTCTCAATTATCTTTTGTTCTTACTGCTGATCAAGTGCGTTGAAATGATCGGGGCCTACAGTTACGGTTTCTGCGTAAAGGGTATCATAAGTATTCTGATAACCTTTTATATGATAGGCATCTACAAAGAATACCATGTTTTCGAAGGAATTAACACTGGCATTCTGGGCCCAGTTGAAAGAACCGGTCTGCATAACCTTGCCATCGATGATAATGAATTTGTTATGCAGTGCACCTTTTCCCTTGCGGCCTGCGCGTACTTTGAAGTCCGTTCCACTCTGATAGAGATAACGTGCCGTGTAGGAGGTCTGGGCAATTTTCTGGTCCATCATGAAACGTACCTTTACACCACGTTTGTGGGCGCGGATAAGTGCGTCAGCAAGTATATTGGAGGAGAATGAGAATGTGCATGCATCCACGCTGACTTTAGCAGCATCGATAAGGGCTGCAAGTCTTTCCTCACTTCTTGAACCAGGTGAGAATATGAACGCAGGAACCTCAACACCGTTGAACGTTGCTATTACCGGAGCCTGCGGAGGAATTCCGTATGTTCCCGGAGCGATCGGGCCGGGCTGTGTGGCCTGAAGGGCACGTCCTCTTTCCCACATCCAGTCGAAATATGATACATATCCGTTTACATATCTGGGATCTTTAAGTACAACAGAGTTTTCAAGATTCTGGTAGGTGGCGCTGAAAGTCCAGTTATAGGAACCAGCGGTTACAATCTCGCGGTCACTGATAACTATCTTGTTATGGTTGACACCCCAGTCACCGTAGCCACGTATGGTTTTAAACTGAACTCCGGGGACTTCAAGAAGCCGCTTTACTTCCTTGTGAAGGCTGGGATAGCAGTGTTTCTCATCCATAAGCAGGCGGATTTTGACACCGCGGTTAGCAGCTTCGATAAGGTCATTCACATTATCGGCTATGTTAATGCTGTACATGGCGACATCCACTGTCTTTGATGCGCCTGATATGACCTTTTTGTTTATATCATTAAGATACCAGAAAGAATATTGTTTCAGATCCTGCGGATATGCGCCACGGGTTAGCGGCTGCCCTTCATCTATCGGACC
>CACZRG010000031.1 GCA_902783485.1 uncultured Elusimicrobium sp. | reverse complement strand
TTTTCGGAACCTAAATTAAGAAAAGTACGGCTGTTCTCAGCTTTATAATATGCGTCAAATGCAGGCATGGCCTCTTTCATATTTCCGGCTTTTGAATTAAGGTATTTCATAAGCTCATTGCGTGTCTGGGACATTGCCACCAATGCCCCTACCTGATTGCGCCTGGCTGCCCACCGGTCGTAATTAACTGTCCATGGCTGAGCTGATTTTGAAATTTCCCCGGCTTCTATTTCCGCTGCAACTGAATTTTCAGCAATGTCTGCTGCAGTACGCGTATTAACGGAAAGGCCTGTAAGGTACTGTTTTAATGCGCGTCTTACCGGACCCGGATCTTCTTCTGCTGTTTCGTCAAAAACAATAAATTCCTCCCCGGATATTTCGAGTCCTTCGCTATATGGCGTGAAAGGAATTACTTTTACACCGTTAACTTCAGCTATTGATGCTTCTGTCGTTTCTTCAGATTCTTCCCCGGTATCCTCAGAGTTTTCAGTCATGCTTTCCGCTGATTCAGTAATGGAAGGGGGGGCCTGCCTGGCGGAATTATCTTCCGCAACACTGCCTGCCGGCTGGCTGTTTTCCTCTGCTGTTTCCCCGGTATCTTCCTCATCACTTTCATAGAATGGTCCGCTTGCTATCCATTTTATACCTATGCTTTTGGCCAGTGGAAAATAATCTTTCATCAGCGAGCCGGGGGGAAGAACGATTCCGACAGGATGTCTTTTGAGTTTTTTTCTGGCATTTTCCATGGCGGTACCTATGCGCAGTCCCATGAAAAACGGAGCATCATCAGGCAGAGCTGATTTTACCGGCTTTTTGTCCCAGTTTACCAGTTCGGAATTAGGGTAATAGAAAAGCGGGATTACCGGGTCACCGGGAATTCTGAGTGCAATTTCCAGACGCCCCTGCTCCTCCAGCGCCTTCAGTCTTTTTTCCATAGGTGCGGAAACCTGATCTATGGCGGCGGTTAATTTTATGTTTTCGTCCGCTTCCAGAATTTTAATAATTTCATTTATCGCAGCTGAATGATACGGAATCCATAGTATTGTCTGATCAGCGGCGGCAATACCCGGAATAAGCATAAGCAGTGCAAAAAGTATTCTTTTCATTTTATGTTAAGTACCGATACCTTACGTCCATTCTTTACAGTAAAACCGGTTGAGAAATCATCAAGCTGCTCTTCTCCGTCAACAATATAAACATAACTGTATGTACCAGGAAGCAGTGGCAGACGGGTTTCCCATATGCCGGCATTGTTTTTTTTAAGAGGAAGATCTGTTTTTTTCCAGCCGTTGAAATCTCCTGAAAGGAAAACCGATGAGGCTTTCCTGGCTATTTTTGAGAAAACATGATATGTTATTTCTTCAGGGGATTTGCCGTAATTCTTTATATCCCCTGTCGTACTGACTGAATAATGTGCGGTATTGTTTCCGGGGGCTTCCGCTGTCTGTTCCTGTGTTTTTGAAGTATATTCCTTTTTTGGGGAGTCAGCCGTGTTTTTTTGTATTCCGGGTGATGACAGATTATCTCCGGCTGCAGTTTCTCCGGTTGGAACAGTGTCCTTTTTCTGGGCCATATTTTTTTTAACGTCTGCTGACTCCGGGCCGTTCCAGTTTTTTACCAGATTTCTGTATTCAGAGACAGAATACACGGTTGAAAAGAGCAGAAAAGCAAGAATAAAAAAAAGGAATATAATGCCCGGATGTGAAAAAAAAATATCCTTCTTCATAGGCACTTTTCCTTTTACGGTATCCATAGATGTATTTTATCATTTTTAAACAATAGATATAAATAAACCGGCTGCGGTTTATGTGATATCATTGTGTACAGCGTCTGTTGCCGTTTTGAAAGTATCAGTTTCATTTGAGCACCCTGACTAAACTATAATATAATATCAGAACCGGTATTTTCCCGGTACGAAATTTGTTTTATCTGGAGATTTCATAAATGGCTTCTTCAACGGTTAATATAACTTTCGGAACAGACGGCGTAAGAGGAATGATCGCCCGTGATTTCAATTATGATACAGTCCGCAGATTCGCGCAGGGCATAGCGGATTATATCGCACATAAATATATACGTTCCGGAAAACCATCTGTAGCAGTGGGTTATGACAGGCGTTTTATGTCTGACAGATTCGCTCTGTCTCTGGCTGAAGTGCTTGCCGCTAATGGCATCAAAGCTGTTATGTCTTCTTCTCCATTGCCAACTCCGGCGCTGAGCCTTGCCACTGTAAAAGAATTCAGCCTTGGTGTTATGATTACGGCAAGCCACAATCCGGCGCTGTACAATGGTATAAAAATAAAGCAGGAAGGCCGTTCTGCGCCTGCTGCCATCACAGCTGAAATAGAAAATTACAGTTCCAAGGCCGTACCTGTAAGAGCAAGAGGCGCGGTAATAGAAAAAAGAGATTTCCTGAAAGAATACTGCAGTTATATAAAGAAAAAATTTCAGCCGGAGAAAATTCTTTCAAAGCTGAAAGGAAAAGTCGTTGTGGATTTTATTTTCGGTACCGGTGCAGAAGCGATGAGCCTTATAGATTCTCCCAATGTCATCGCCATACGCACTAAGCATGACCCGCTTTTTGGCGGAGCTGTACCGGAAACTTCAAAAAAGAATATATCTCCGCTTATAGAAGAGGTCAAAAAAAGAAAGGCACTTTTCGGTATTGCCATGGATGGGGACGGGGACAGAATTTCCCTTGTTACGGAGAAAGGCCAGTACCTTACCCCGTGTCAGACTGCTCCTGTACTGCTTGATTATCTTATATCCAAAGGGAAATTCAAAGGAAAGATTTCGCAGTCAGTATCCATGGGATACCTTACGAAACGTATTGCACGAGCTGGAAAGATTCCATTTGAGGAAACACCTGTAGGATTCAAATTCATAGCGGAAAAACTTCTTCACGAAGGGGCTGCGTTCGGCACTGAGGAATCAGGAGGGTATGCATGGTCCGGTACTCAGCCGGAAAGCGACGGCATTGTTATTCTTCTGCTTGTTGCGGAAATGCTTATTTCCACAGGGAAGAAACTTTCCGCAATAGCTGCAGATATTGAAAAAAAATATGGAAAAAGCTGTTTCGGAAGCAGGGATATTCCCCTGGCCAAAGCAATGCCCAACAAACATTCCTTCGCGGTAAAGGTCAAGAAAAAACTGCCGAAGACCATGTTAGGGCAGAAGATAGTTGAAACCGAAACAGTTGACGGCCTTAAGATTATACTTGAAAATGACTGGTGGCTGCTTATGCGTCCCTCAGGGACTGAACTTAAGATGAGGGCATATGCGGAAACGGAAAATGAGGCTGATACAGAAAAAATGCTCGATTTAGCGTGCAGACTGGCTGTGATTAAATAAGATGCCGGTTCTCACGAACGTTAACATAGTAAGGAGAACAAAATGAAATTCAATGGGAAAAGGTTCATAACCTCTGAATCTGTTACAGAAGGACATCCGGACAAAGTATGTGACCAGATTTCAGATGCAGTGCTTGATGAGATTCTTAAGAAAGATCCTCTCGGACGTGTGGCATGCGAGACATTCGTAACACGCGGCATGGTAGTTGTAGGCGGTGAAATAACCACTGAAACCTATGTGAATATTGATAAACTTGTGCGCGATGTGGTGCGCGATATAGGCTATAATGACCCCAAATACGGATTTTGCTGCGAAACCTGTGCTGTCCTGAATGTTATAGGAACACAGTCTCCGGATATTGCCCAGGGTGTTGATGCAGGTGGCGCCGGCGATCAGGGACTTATGGTTGGCTATGCCTGTGACGAGACAAAAGAACTTATGCCACTGCCTCTGCAGCTGGCGCAGCGCCTTACGTTCCGTCTTGCGCAGGTACGCAAGGAGAATATTCTTTCATATCTTGGACCAGACGGAAAGAGCCAGGTTACTGTAGAGTACCGTGACGGAAAGCCGGTACGTATTGAAACCATTGTTCTTTCCACACAGCATACGGAAGAAATTCTCGATGAAAGCGGTAACTTTATTACTGAAAAAGCCCGTCAGGAAATTATAAAGGCTGTAATAGATCCGGTTATAGCGGAAGCAGAAGTCAAAACCGATGAGAAAACTCATATCTATGTTAATCCGACAGGCAAATTCGTAGTTGGTGGCCCTATGTCTGATACAGGTGTCACTGGCCGCAAGATAATTGTAGATACATACGGCGGTGCTGCTCCGCATGGCGGTGGCGCTTTCTCCGGAAAGGATCCTACAAAAGTTGACCGTTCTGCTGCATACATGGCACGCTATATAGCAAAGAATATTGTGGCAGCAGGACTGGCGAAGGAATGCACGGTTCAGCTGGCCTATGCCATAGGTGTTGCGGAACCGGTTGGCCTGTATATAAATACACATGGTACCGGAACAATCCCTGAGGAAAAACTTTCCGGCATTATAAAAAAGATGTTTGACCTTACTCCTGCAGGAATAATCAAAGAGCTTAAGCTCCGTACTCCTGTATTCCGCAAAACTGCTTCTTATGGTCATTTCGGCCGAAGTGGTTTTGCCTGGGAGGATACAACTGTTTCCAGAGAGATAGCTGAAAAAGCTGCTGCTCTCTGATTACCTGGTCTGAAAATATCCCGCTCCTGTCAGGAGCGGGATAAAAAATACTATGAAAAAAATTATTATTTCCTTTTTCTGTCTGATGTTTCTTCCGGCGCTCTCTTCCGCCCGGACTGTTATTGGCAGCCTTTCCTGGGAAACCACTCCCAGAACAGAGGTAAAAGACAGGAATGCCACGGCTGTATATACGGAGACAAGAGAACTGTCTGTAAAGGGGCTTGATTTTGACCGTCTCCGTACGGTTATTTCCCTCGATAATAATTCCGAGAAAAAGGAAATGGGTATAGTCATACGCTATGCTTTCCGTCTGCAGCTTAAAAACGAGGAATCCGGAGAAACTTTCTGGGAAGTGCCATATCAGGCGGATGAACTGCGTGTCCCGGTTGTTAAAGCAGGAATAACACGTGACGTGAAGATTCTCCCGTTTAAACTCAGGGAACAGTTCAAGAGGCTTCAGAAAACAGGATTTGTTCCTGTAGCACTTAAGATCGAGGTAATGATCTCTCCACGCAAGAATGTTTCCGAGGATGGCCGTATAACAGAATCTGTCATTCCTGTTAAATATGAGGCCGCTCCGGAGAAAAAGCGTATGATAAATATACATGGAATAGGCCACAGAAAAAAATCCGGCGTAGCGGAGCAGCAGGCTTCTTCAGAGGAAAAAAAGTCTCCGGTTGAAACAGAATCATCAGCCGGAACGGAAACAGTTAATGTTTCAACTGTTTCGGAAAACGTGTCCGCTGAAAAATAATTTTACCGTATCTGCCGTTTTTGAAAAACAGCAGTATTTTAAATAAAGCAGGAAAATATGATAAAAAAGATAATCTGCGCAGGAGTTCTGTTTTTTTCTTTTGCATTTCTGACCGGTAATGTCTGGGCCAAAAAGACTGTTTCTGCCCCGGAACAGATTCCGGAAGAGCTTAAAATACTGGCAAAAAAGGGACTGGATAATATATATGGCGTACGGATTGATGAGGCCTCTGAATATTTCAATGAGGCATTAAAAAAATATCCTGACCACCCAATATCCCGTTTCGGTATTGCCATGGTTACATGGGCGCGTCTGGAATATCTTGAAGACGAAAGCAATCCGGAACTTGAAAAACTGTACGCGGTACAGACTGATGAGGCCATAGAAACAGGAAAATTATGGCTTAAAAATCACCCGAATGACAGTCTGGCGCATATGTGTATGGGAGGAATGTATGGGCTGCGCGCGCGGCTTGCTGTTCTGCAGCACCGCTGGCTGAAAGCCTATTCCAGTGGCAAGAAGGCGTTGAAAAGCATGCATCGTACGCTGGAAATAGATCCTGAGGCATATGATGCATATCTTGGTCTGGGAATGTATGAGTATTATGCCGGAACACTGCGCGGTGTTGTTAAGATTCTTGCAAAACTTGTAATGAGCGGCAATGCTGAAAAAGGCATTAAAATGCTTAATCTTTGCCGTGAGAAGGGATATTACAATTCCACAGCGGCGAAACTTCTGCTTGTGGAGATATATACAAAGACAGGCAGCAGATATGCAGACCCGGTCACGGCTGTAAAATGGGCCCGCGAATTCCGCGAACAGTTTCCGCGTCATGCACAGATGCATTTTGTACAGATAGTTTCGCTTTATGAAAACAAACAGTATGATGAATCTCTTGCACAATCTTTGGATTACCTTTCCCATGTAAATGATAAGAATGATGATATTTACAAGGAAAGATACCGCTCCCGGATATGTACCGCCATAGGTACCAATTATCTTGTGAAGGGAGATTATGAAAATGCGGAAAAATATTTTTCCATGTCCCGTGATACAATAAAGACTGATAAGACACCAGCCAGATGGGCTGTGTGGGGTATTGTAAGGCTTGGAAACCTGTATGATCTGCGTGGTGAGCGTGATAAGGCTCTTAAATATTATAAAGAAGCAAGAAGTTATGGCAACGGCTGGGGTTTTTTTGAGTCAATAGATCATTATATGAAGCATCCCTTTACAAAAGAGCAGCTTCCAGGAGCCCTGCCACCGCCATAATGCAGATAACATAATATAAACAGTCCCGGACTTTTATTTTCAGGTCCGGGACTGTTTTTTTGCCATACATACAGTGATACTGCAGAAAGCGCTGTTATAATGGTTCCGCTATTTTCTGATATCCTTCAGCTTTTGATATTACGGCTTTGATAAATCTGCCTGTTAAGCCTGAAACCGGACGGGTAAGGATTACGCTGCCGTCTATATCCGGGGCATCTGCGTATGTGCGGCCGGACTGATCTGTATCCATAAGAACGGTTATTTCCCTGCCAGGCAGTTTTTTGTTAATTCTGCGCAGCACCCTGCTCTGTTCTTCTATAAGCAGTCCTGCGCGTTCATGTTTAAGCTTCACAGGAATCTGATCCGGCATTTTTGCCGCCGGTGTACCGGGTTCAGGGCTGAATTCAAAAACACCTACATTATTCAGACTGAATTCCCGTATGAATTTCAGCAGCTGCTTAAAATCTTTTTCGGTTTCCCCGGGAAAGCCTACTATAAAATTGGTTCTTATTGCGAAATCCGGCATGGCCGAGCGAAGGGCGTTTATTTTTTCCTTTATTGTCTTTTCCGTGGATATACGGTTCATTCTTTTGAGAACGGAATCTGATATATGCTGTAACGGCATATCCATATAATGGCACACGGAGGAACTGTCACGCATTATTGCTATAAGCCCGTCTGTGATCCTTTCAGGGTAGGCATACATAATGCGCCACCATTTGACTGATTTTATTTTTACAAGTTTTTTCAGCAGTGTCTCCAGGGCGTATCTGCCATATAAATCATCGCCGTAGCGCGTTGTGTCCTGCGCTATCAGTGAAATCTCCTTCGCTCCAGTAAGGGCAAGATCTTCCGCCTCCGCAACGGTTTCCTCAACCGGTTTTGAGCGGAAACCTCCCCGCAGAGATGGAATAAGACAGTATGCACAACGATTATCGCAGCCGTCGGCTATTTTAAGATAGGCGCTGTGCGTAGCGGTAAGCCTTGTCTTGTAAAGTGGGGCGGAAAGCAGTGCATCAGGGTCAGAATTATAAAATCCTTTTGTTTTCATCGCAGAAGGTGCAGCCTCAAGCGAATAAATATCCATTATGGAATCCAGTTCCGGATATTTTTTCAGTAGTTTTCCACCGTTTTTCTGCACAAGGCATCCGGCCACGGCAACTTTTCTCAGTTTTCCCTGTTTTTTCAGTTCAAGCAGCCGGCGTATTTCGCTTTCAGCCTCGTTTCTTGCCGCTTTCAGGAATGCGCAGGTGTTTATAAGCGCTGCCTCCGCCTTGTCTTCCGTAAAAACAATTTCATGCCCTGCGTTTTTAAGTTCCCCGCATATTATTTCTGAATCAGCGAGATTTTTCGGACAGCCGAGCGATTCAATAAAAATTTTCATGCCATATGTCCCTTACATCGTATCATTGGCGGAGTTTCTGGCTTTATTCTCCATGAACTGCAGCAGTTTTATCGTAGCGAAAACCACTATTATCATAAGAATAAAAAACAGACCATATGCAAGCTGCACATTCTCAATGCCTGTTATTGTTGTAAGTTCCGACATTCCTCCCACACCTGCGAAGAAACTTGGTATGGCCAGCGCTATGACTACCGCGTTGAGATTTTTCATCTGTATATTCAGGTTGTTGCTTACAATTGAGGCCCTTGCCCCTGAAAGCGAGGCGAAAATATTTGAGTATATTTCTGCCTGCTTGTAGCACTGCTGGTTCTCTATCATAAGATCATCTACGGTTTCAAGATCATTCTGATTGAAACCGGTACGTGAAGGATTGGCTTTAAGCCTTTCTATCACGGAACCGTTTGAGCTTATTGCATTGAGATAGTAAACAAGGGTCTTTTCAAGTGAGAACATATTCATAAGATCCTTGTTTCCGGTGGCGTTGGCCAGTTTGTGCTCTATCTCCTCCGAAATCATATTTATGGTTTTCAGGTGATCCATGAAATGACTTGTAGCGCTATAAAGCACTTTAAGAAAAAGATCTTTTACATCTTTTACCAGTCTGAAACGCTTGCCTGTGAATACTTTTATATCCTCTGTAAGCGTTATTATAAGAGTTTCCCTGAAAAGAAACAGTCCGCACGATGAAATCTTGAACTGAAAGCAGTCCTCACGTTTATAGGTTTTCGGTCTCTTGAAAATAACGGCAAGGTGCTCTGGTTCGTATTCCAGACGGGCCGGCTCCTCAGGATCGAAAGCAGAATTGAATGTGTGCTCGTCAACAGCATAGTTTGCTATGAACCACTTTTTTTCATCATCATTGGCGTTTATGACAATAAATACGTCAGGATCGGCACTCTGTGTCTCAACAATTCTGCCATCAACGAAAACAAATCGTCTGGTCATTTTTCTCTCCCTGATGAAACAAGTTTCACTATCTGTACCGCGTATATCACAGCATCTGGTTAATTCTGCGACAGGCCCGTATGAAGAACAGAAGCTGTCATTCCACCTGTTTCCGGTTCCGGGAAATCTATGGTTGATTTTACGGCGGTTTCATTGTTCTGCTGTAATAACAACATGGAGATAACTGCTTCAGTCTGATTAACAGGTTCTGTGTTGACAATAATATTATTATTGATTACTTCTGTTTCAGGGATGGAAAGGGTGAAAGTCTGTAAATCATGTTCAACGACATATGTGCCTGATATCTCCCTGCTGCTGAAATTGAGGGAAAGATCTGCACTGTTTAAGGTCCAGCCGTCTGTAATATCAAGCACATTGTGCGAACTCCAGTTCCATATGCCACTGCGGCTGTTAAGCCATGTGTTAATTTCAGACTGCGACATAATGCGGATCAGGGCAGTTTCATCACCCTGTATATAAAACAAACCATTGCGGTCGCTTATGGCCAGGTATTCCAATGTGGCACTTATACCTGAATCAGGACGGCTTGTAAATTTAAGTGAACCGCCTAAGTCATTTTCGGTCAACGGCGTGTCATTCTGGTCAAGAAAGGCCGAACCGTCGAAAGGTACGACCCATGACTGGCTTGCCGGTGTAATATACATTGTTATAGGGCGCAGTTCACTCTGTCTGTATGAGAAAAGAGTATCGTCTGAATCTTTTACGTCAATCTGCGTGCCATCTATTCTTCTGCTATAGAAATTGACAGCCGTGGAAAAATCAGCGGAAAAATCCCCGGTAGCTGCATTACCTTTTACAAGGAGGGGAATATTGCTGGCGGAGTATGAATACCATCTTCCTGGAATAAGATCTCCAGGAACAAATGGAGTGAAAGGCGCGTCCGGGCTGATAGTGTCCAGTCTTTTCCTGTCATCCTGTGAATTCCTGACTGTGCTTTCAGCAAAACTGCCAATAGTATTGTGTCCGTTTTGTGTTTCGGCTGCACCTGCAGACGTTTCCGCTCCGCTCTGTCCGGACTGTTCTCCTATGCTGCCGCTTTCTTCAGCATTCCTGCCATTGCTGTTCTTTGCCACGAAGCTGTTATTGCCGCCACTTTTTTTCTCCTGGAGTTTAACGCTTTTTTTGTCTTTTACACTATCTGATTCTATGGCAGTTCCGGCATTAAGTTTCCCGGTTATTGCTGCAAGTTCAGCGCCCATGGGATGCGGAGTTTCCATGCTGCCATCAGAATGTATGTTTGTACCGTTTCCGGGAATATCTATATAAACCCCGTTTGTCTGTCCATTGTTTCCGGGAATTTCATCTCCGGAGGAAAGTCCCTGTTTTTTTCCGGAGTTTACAAAAATGGCACCGGCTTTCTCATTTGCATTGTTTTTGCTGCCTGGACCTGCCAGAATTACGGTTGACCCGTCTGCCCCTGTGGTACCTGCAACTATGGTTCCCCTTATTCCTATGCTGCCTACAGCAAGGTTTACATTCATATCCTTGGGATTCTTCCGTGCTATTTTCCCGGTTATGAAGCGGAATACACCTTTTGTTATGTTTGCCGTTATTTTTCCTTTTGACGAGCCGGGATTGTAAACGAATTCGTCAAGTACCATGTCGCTGTCCGGACCCAGTTTAAATACTGTCTCATCCAGGAGAAGAATCTGCAGCGTTCCTTTGGAATCTGTACGTATGCGTTCATTAAGATAAACCGGCATTCCGCTTTTAAGCGTCCTTGTTTTTTTGCCGTCCCCGGCTTTTACACTGCCTGTGACAGCAGCGGCAACGCCTATCTTTTCCTGTTCCGCCGCAAAAAGCGAAACCGGCAGTAAGGCAATCAGAGCGAAAAGTATTATTTTTTTCATATGTTTCCTCCTTTTTTCCGGCCCGGTTATACCGCGTTATATTTCAAACCTGCAGGTTAATATTCCGGTTATTTTATTATTGGTATAGGAATAAATTTTCATGCTTGAATGATTATGGAAATATTCATAGGACAGATTGAATGATATGTTCCTGCCCACCAGTTTTTCTGGCAGCGGAAGTCCGAGATTGAGCGAGCCTCTGAAAATCTGATCCGTTCTGCTGCTGCCGAGAAAATCAGATTCGAGAACGTTTACGTCCCTGTATTTCTCTTCTGAAAAAGACAGAGAGGAAATAAGATATTTCTTTCTGCCCAGAAGCCAGAAATGATTTATGTATCCGCCGAAAGCATCGGAAGCATAATATTTCTTTTCAGCATTTCTGCCTGTATATAAAAATGCAGAATCCAGAGACATATTGGAGGCAGGAATGGTTTTCCAGCCCAGTGAGGCTGTGGTTATCAGACCGTCTCTGTCATTATTCCCGGTATTATCCAGATAGTTTATGTAATCCTGTTTCTGAAGTCTTCCTTCAGCGTAAACAGTATTTTTGCTGTCAACCATTCTGTCTGTGCGTAGTGAAATACCAGCGGTATTGATATATGAATGACCGTCAAGCCATAGCGCGCTGTAAACAATCTGCGGAATTACTGCTGTTTTCTGACCGTTGAAACGGAATCCGGTTTTACCGGAAAGAATATCCATGTTCAGATTATTGGCTGTGTCCTGTCTGGAAATATAATATGAGCCACCGAGAAAAAACGAGTTCTTCCCGCTTTTTCCGGCCTTTAACTCATAATCGGCAGAGAACATTCCAAGCATGGAAAAATCATCTTCTTTTCCGCCATTTAATTTTAATATGCCGCCACTTGGATAAACAATCTGGCTGCTGTCAGGAAAGGCGTTACGGTTTGTGTCATAGGCCACCCCGAGTGCTGTTCTTGATACAAGCGTATATTTCTTCTCGCGGCGCCTTATCAGGTTTTCAAGAGTCCTTTTTTCTGAAATTTTCTGTGCGGACATTCTGTTTTCATTAATGCCGTCAAGTACTGTTTTCGCTTCCGGAATATCATCAAGCCTGTAAAGTACTGCCGCATAAAGCAGTTTTATATTCATATTGTCAGGCATAAGAATCATCATTCTTTCAAGTGTGCCTGAAGCACCTTTTATGTCCCCGTTTCTTATCTGTGTCTGGGCATATCTCATGTTAAGAGACAGATTATCCGGATCGGCAAGTATCTGCTCATATGTAACATCCGGTCCCTGTTCCATTGAGGTACGTATGGACTGCTCTTCAACGCTGTTTGTTGTGTCGTCTGATATGTCACGCTGGGCGTAAACTGGCGTTGCCGCTGTAAAAAATAAAAAAAGAAAAATTATCTTCTTCATAACAAGTGCCCTGCTCCGGCAAAATAATTATACAAAATATAAATATAACTAATTACTACACTGCGGGTAAATAAAGTAAAATAAATCTGTAGACAGCAGATCCGGACAGATGACCCGGACTGTTGTTTTCAGGCCGGTACAAAATGATAAAAAAAATTATAAAGAAGACAATTCCCCTTATAAAAAATTTCAATGTTGTTTTTATGCGCTGGGCACAGTATATAGTGCCTCTTGTAATATTTGCCGGTTTTTTTACGCTGAGATACTCCAGACCGCAGATATTCATAAATCTCCAGCACCGCGTTTTTGATGTTTTCCAGAGGCTTAAACCGCGTGAGTATGTTCCTGTGCCGGTTCATGTGATAGATATAGATGAGGACAGCCTTGATGTATACGGACAGTGGCCGTGGCCGAGAACACTTATAGCGGAGCTTGTAAAGAAACTTGATGGCGCCGGAACAGCAGCAATAGCGTTTGATGCCGTTTTTGCAGAAAGAGACAGGCTTTCCCCGGTGCTGGCAGTGAAATCCTGGCAGGCAGGGCAGGAATCTGACAGACTCAGGCAGCTTGTAAAAAAACTGCCTGATAATGATGATGTGTTCGCTGCCGCCATGCGTGGCAGAAATGTTATTACAGGTTTTACGCTTTCTGGTGAATTTAAGGATAACATAATGCCGGACATAAAGGCTTTTTTTGCGGAAAGCGGAGAGGCACTGCAGGAGTATGTTCTTAAATTCAGTGGTGTGACGGCTAATATCCCGGTTCTTGAGAAAAATGCCGCAGGCAACGGATATTTTACATTTGTGGCCGAGGCAGACGGAGTTGTGCGTCAGGTCCCCGCAGTAAGCATGAAGGGTGGTAAATATATGCCGGCGCTATCCATGGAAGCGTTGCGCGTGGCACAGGGAGCCAGGGGATACATGATAAAGTTCTCGAATGGTTCCGGAGAGGTGGCCGGGAACATATCCATGAACCGGACCGGTATAAGCCGTATACGCATAGGACGTATGGATATACCCACGGACGAGTGGGGCAAGGTGTGGGTTTATTTTACAAAAGACGCGCCCGGAAGGATAATATCGGCTAAGGATGTGCTGTCAGGCCGGGTATCAAAAGATACCCTTGACGGAGCCATTGTTATCATAGGAACAAGCGCTGCCGGTCTCAAGGATCTGCGGGTAACACCACTCAATCCCGTTCTTCCTGGTGTTGAAGTGCACGCAAATGTCATTGAGCAGGCGCTTCTGGGACAATATCTCTTGTGTCCTGACTGGGCGGACGGAGCGGGATATCTGTATGTGTTTGTTGTAGGGCTTCTTATGATATTCCTGCTGCCCAGAATGAATTCTCTTATGTGCACTGTTTTTGGAGCCGGCTCCTTATCGGCAGTGCTTGCATTTTCATGGTATCTGTTTTCCAGGAAAATGCTGCTTATAGATCCGGTATGTCCTTCTATAGCAGTAGGACTTATTTTCCTGTCATCACTGATAATAGGCTATTTCAAGACGGAAAGTGAAAAAAGATATGTAAGAACTGCTTTCTCGCATTATGTTAACGCGGCTATGGTTGAGGAGCTGGCGAAAAATCCATCAAAACTGCAGTTGGGCGGCGTAAGCCGCGACATGACCATACTTTTCTGCGATATACGCGGGTTTACCACTATTTCGGAACAGTATGATTCAATGGGTCTTACACGTGTTATAAACCGTTTCCTGACGCCAATGACAGCCATAATCATGGACAGAAAAGGCTGCATAGACAAATACATAGGCGACTGTATCATGGCTTTCTGGAATGCTCCGCTTGATGACAGCAGTCATGCTGTAAATGCCTGCGAATCCGCACTGACAATGCAGGAAAGACTTGCTGAACTGAATACAGTGTGGAAGAATGATGCGGAAAAAAATGGAACAAAATATCTGCCTATCAATATCGGAGTTGGTCTTAATACCGATGTGTGCTGCGTAGGAAATCTCGGTTCGGACCAGCATTTCAATTATTCCGTGCTTGGAGATGGGGTAAACCTGGCTTCCCGTCTTGAGGGACAGAGCAAGACATATGGAGTAAAAATAGTGATAGGCCCCAAGACACGTGAAGGTGCCACGGACTATGCGGCGCTGGAGATCGACCTTATAAAAGTAAAAGGCAAGACCAGACCTGTACATATATATACGCTTTTAGGCAGGCCTGACATGGCTTCATCTGCAGAATTTATGAAACTTAGTGCAGTTCATAATGAAATGATAAAGACATACAGAGCGGCTGATTTCAGTCATGCGCTTGAGCTGGTTGCACAGTGCCGCGCGCATAATATCTATGGCCTTGAAAAGCTCTATAATCTGTATGAGGAACGCATAAATACATTTATCCAAAATCCTCCTGGCCCTGAATGGGACGGTGTTTTTACTGCCACCAGCAAATGATAAGCGTAGCCGGATTAAAGCGTCCGTTTTAAAATTGCTAAAATAGTATATAATCCGCATATGCGGACAAGAGGCAGGTTTATGAAAAGAAAAGAACTTGTAAAGCATATTTTAAGTCATGGCTGCGTGCTTTCCCGCGAAGGTGGAAAATATTCTGTTTTTATAAATACGGCGACAAAAAAAGAAATACCTGTTACAAGACATCCGGAGATTCCGGATTTCTCAGTAAAGAAAATATGCCGGGATCTGGGCATTGAAATGCCCTGATGCATATACCGGCGTGATGACTGCAGGGCATTCTGCGCAGCATTACAAATTCAGGACAGGCTTTTATGAGAGAAGAAACTTTTATTATTGAGTGTCCATGCTGTGGTGAACGGCTTGAGATAGAGCGCCGTACCGGCAGAATAGTAAAGCGGTGGCCTAAGCCTGATACCGCTGCTGACGGCGATATAATGCAGGCTGCGCTTAAGAAAATGGAAGATGACAAGGCACGCCTTGACAGTTATTTCGCCACTGCCGGAACAGAAATGGAAACAAGGGAAAGAAAACTTTCAGAACTGTTTGAGAAAGAAAAAAAGAAAATAGAAGAATCTGGTGATTTCTCAAAGCCTGAGACGCCTTTTGACCTGGACTGATTTCAGGCACTGCTACGCGGGAGTGTATTACTGAGAACCGGCATTCAGCCTGTGCAAAGGCTGGATGCCGTTCTTTTTTTAATCCTTTGAATAATATATAATTTATAAAGACCTGCTGTTTCTGTTAGGCGGGGTTATTTTTTTTGTGGAGATGTTAAATGGCAGCAAACAAAGGTTTCAGACAGGTTTTTTTCTGGATAATAGCCATAGTGCTGTTTGTGGCGATATATAATAACATAAGCAGCACGGAAAAAGAACAGGAAATACCATATTCTGAATTCAAGCAGTCTGTATATAATAAGTCAGTATCAAAAGTTACAATAGGACAGGATTCCATACACGGGGAGATGACAACTCCGGAAGGAAAGGTTCAGCATTTTCATACAGTGCCTGTATTTGATGAAACACTGCTTAAGGATATGGAAACCGCCGGAGTTAAGGAATATTCCGCGCTGCCGGACCGCAGCTGGATAGGATCTGTTCTTGTAAATCTTGGCTGGATACTCCTTTTTGTTCTCATATGGTATTTCATTTTTGTTCGTCAGGTCCGTGGCGGAGGCAAGGACGCCATGGATTTCGGCAGATCCCGCGCGCAGATGCAGGATCTCAAGAAGAACAAAATACGCTTCAAGGATGTTGCGGGCTGTGATGAAACCAAAGAGGAACTGCGGGATCTTGTGGATTATCTGAAAAATCCGAAAAAATATCAGAATCTTGGTGGTATTCTTCCCAAAGGTGTTCTGCTCTACGGCCCTCCAGGAACAGGAAAAACCCTGCTTGCAAAGGCCGTTGCAGGCGAAGCGGGAGTGCCTTTTTTCACATCTTCCGGTTCCGAGTTTGTTGAAATGTTTGTAGGCGTTGGCGCCAGCCGCGTACGTGATCTTTTTGCACGTGCCAAAAAGAATGCGCCTGCCATAGTCTTTATTGATGAGCTTGACGCAGTAGGCCGTTCCCGCTTCGCCGGAATAGGTGGCGGGCATGATGAGCGCGAACAGACACTTAACCAGATTCTTGTAGAACTTGACGGATTCGAGTCGAAAGAAAATATAATTCTCATAGCAGCTACAAACAGACCTGATGTTCTTGATACGGCGCTGTTACGTCCCGGCCGTTTCGACAGAAGAATAGGGGTGCCTGTACCTGATGTGAAAGGACGTCTTGAGATTCTGAAAGTTCATTCCAAAAAGATAAAGCTCAGTCCTGATGCGGATCTTCAGATTGTAGCAAAGAATACCCCTGGCTGCGCCGGTGCGGATCTTGCTAATATAATAAACGAAGGCGCTATTCTGGCAGCAAAGAAAAACAAGAAGAATGTGGAGATAGAGGATCTGGAGGAAGCCATAGAAAAAATGATGGCAGGCCCGCAGCGCCGTTCGCGGGTTATGTCTGACAAAATAAAAAAGGTTGTCGCATACCATGAGGGTGGTCATGCACTTATCGCCAGACTGATTCCTGGCTGTGATCCGGTGCATAAAATAACCATTATAAGCCGTGGCGATGCACTTGGATATACACTGCAGATGCCGGAAGAGGATAAATACCTTGTTTCTAAGGATGACCTGCTTAATACACTTTGTGTAATGTTAGGCGGCCGGGC